>CALUTA010000084.1 GCA_944323585.1 Candidatus Gastranaerophilales bacterium | reverse complement strand
CTCCCCAAAACATTATTTTTTCATTAAGATATACCAAAATCCCTTTGTCCATGTTAAGATTTTTACATCAAGACTATAATGGAGAGGAAAATTTTATAATGATAAGCTTATTATTAAAACTTTTAGGTGATCCTAATGAGAGAAAAGTTAAAAGTATTCAGGGTATTATCGACCATATCAACGCACTTGAACCCCAGTTTGAAAAGCTGACGGATGAGGAATTAAGAGCAAAAACAGATGAGTTTAAAGCAATTCTTGCAAAACGTCCGACAAGTGAAGATTTTAATACAGACCGAAAACTTGAAAAAGAAGCACTAGACAAAATTCTGCCCGAAGCCTTCGCAACCGTCAGAGAGGCCGGTAAAAGAGTTTTGAATATGCGTCACTTTGATGTTCAGCTTATCGGCGGATATTTCCTTCATAACGGACACATTGCAGAGATGAGAACAGGTGAAGGTAAAACTTTAGTTGCAACTCTTCCGGCTTATTTGAATGCCCTGACAGGCAAAGGTGTTCACGTAATTACAGTAAACGATTACCTTGCAAAACGTGACAGCGAATGGATGGGGAAAATTTACAAGTTTCTGGGGCTTTCAGTCGGTGTAATCCTTTCCGGCGGCCGCACCGCTGATGATTTTCACGCTAAAAAAGCCGCTTATGACTGCGATATTACATACGGAACAAACAACGAATTCGGTTTTGACTATCTGCGTGAC
Source organism: Candidatus Gastranaerophilales bacterium (assembly GCA_944323585.1). Classification (GTDB taxonomy): domain Bacteria; phylum Cyanobacteriota; class Vampirovibrionia; order Gastranaerophilales; family Gastranaerophilaceae; genus Scatenecus. The sequence goes on along the minus strand of CALUTA010000084.1, from coordinate 5,803 downwards.
AATATGGCCGGAAGTCTTGAAATGCTTGTCCAAAGACCTTATAACTACGCAATTATAGACGAAGTCGATTCAATTTTGATTGATGAAGCCAGAACACCTCTTATAATTAGCGGTCGTCTTGAAAAATCAGCGGAACTTTACCAGTTGATGGCAAAGATTGCTCCTCAAATGCAGAAAGATACCGACTATGAAGTTGATGAAAAAAATAAAAACATAATCCTGACAGAAGACGGTATTGACCACGCTCAGGAACTTCTGAATATCAAAGACCTTTTTGATATTAACACCCAGTATGCCCACCATCTTCTGCAAGCACTGAAAGCCAAGGAATTGTTTGTCAAAGACACCGATTATGTTGTCAAAAACGGCGAAGTAATGATTGTTGATGAATTTACGGGCCGTTTGATGGAAGGCAGACGCTGGTCAGACGGGCTTCATCAGGCAGTTGAAGCGAAAGAAGGTGTTAAAATTCAAGATGAAACCCAGACCTTAGCAAGCATTACTTTCCAGAACCTGTTCAGACTTTATCCGAAACTTTCGGGTATGACCGGTACCGCTATGACAGAAGAAGCGGAATTTGGCAAGATTTATAACCTTGAAGTTACGACTATCCCGACAAACAAACCTGATATCAGAATAAATTATCCTGATATCATATACAAAACCGAACGTGCAAAATATAATGCAGTGGTTAATGAAATTATTGAAATGCACAAAATCGGCAGACCTGTTCTTGTCGGTACAATAAGTATTGAAAAATCAGAATATGTGTCAGCTTTATTAAAGCAAAAAGGTATCAGGCATAATGTTTTGAACGCAAAACATCACGAAAAAGAAGCTTATATAATTGCACAGGCAGGCCGTGTGGGAGCGGTTACAATTGCAACCAACATGGCAGGCCGTGGTACCGACATTCTCTTAGGCGGTAATGCAGAGTATCTGGCAAAAGAAAAACTTGAATCTATGGGAGTGGAACCCGAGTCGCCGGATTACGAAAGAATTAAAGATGAAGTTCTGGCAGAAGCAAGAAAAATTACGGAAGCCGAGCACAAAAAAGTAGTTGAGGCCGGCGGACTTCACGTAATCGGAACCGAGCGCCATGAATCAAGACGTATTGACAACCAGCTGCGAGGCCGTGCCGCACGTCAGGGTGACCCCGGGTCTACAAGATTTTTCCTTTCGCTTGAGGACAACCTGATGAGAATATTCGGCGGAGATAAAATTACGGCATTGATGAATATGCTTAACGTTGAAGAAGATATCGCAATTGAAAATGCACTGATTACAAAACAAATTCAATCCGCACAGAAGAAAGTCGAAACTTACCATTTTGATATAAGAAAATCAGTTCTTGAATACGACGACGTTATGAATATTCAGCGTGAAAAATTCTATGCTCAAAGAAGAAAAGTTCTTGCGGGCAAAAACCTCTCGGAAGATATCTACTATATGATTGAAAAAGAAATCGACAGACTTCTGAAAAGCTACATATCTCCCGAACAGCATCCGGAAGAGTATGTATATGAGGATTTGGAAAGAATGATAAAAGAACTTCATTCTATTATCCCTCAGCTGTCGCATTTTACCGTAAATGACATTCAAAATCTGCGGTTTGAGGCGATTTACAAAAAACTGAAAGATTTTGCGATTAAAGCATATGCTGATCATGAACAGGAAGTTATTGATTTTTACAACGAAGTTGTCGCAAAATATGACCCTGATTTTATGCCTCAGATTGCATTCTCTCAGGATAACGTAATCAGAAATCTTGAAAAAGATATTCTCTTAAGAGTTGTAGACAATAAATGGATTGACCATCTTCATAACATTGATATGCTTCGTGACAGCATAGGCCTCAGAGCTTACGGGCAGAAAGATCCGTTGATAGAATACAAACGTGAAGCTTATGAAATGTTTAATAAAATGATGTACGAGATTCAGGAAGACACTGTCCGCCACCTGTTCAGAACAAAATTCGGAATTCAGGTTATGGGCGGCCCGACAGAACAGATGGACTAGGGTATTTAACATAAGTCTTGCAACAATCTTATGTCAGATAAAGCCGATATTTAGCAGGAGATAAAAATGTTTTTGTGTTATAATTCTTTTGACGTTACAGATAATATTTGAAAAGGATTTATAATGCTAAGAACAGGGATTGTCGGACTTCCGAATGTAGGAAAATCAACTTTATTTAATGCTTTGACAAGCGCAAAAAATGCCCAGAGCGCAAATTATCCGTTTTGTACGATTGAGCCTAATGTAGGTGTTGTAAACGTTCCGGATGAAAGGCTTGAGGTGCTTGCAAAGCTTTGCAAAACTCAGGAAATTATTCCGACCGCAATTGAGTTTGTCGATATCGCAGGTCTTGTGAAAGGCGCCAGCAAGGGCGAAGGTCTTGGAAACCAGTTTCTCCATAATATCAGAGAAGTTGATGCTATAATTCAGGTTGTCAGATGTTTTGATGACCCTAATACAATCCACGTTGCAGGACGTGTAAATCCGCTTGATGATATTGAAACAATTAACACAGAACTTGCGCTTGCTGATTTAGCCTCTGTTGAGCGCCGTCAGGCAAGAATTTCAAAACAAGCAAAAGGCGGGGATAAAGAGGCCGTTCTTGAAGATAAAGTTCTTAAAAAATTGACGGAACTTCTCTCAGAAGGTACTTTTATAAATATAAAAGAACATTTTGACGAGGACGAAATTCCGGTCGTTAAACAGCTTAATCTTATGTCTACAAAGCCTGTGATTTATGCCGCAAATGTTTCTGAGTATGACTTAAAAGACGGAAATGACTATACAAAGCAGGTTCAGGAATATGCGTCCAAACACAGTGCAGAAGTTGTTTTGATTTCCGCTAAAATAGAAGAGGAACTGGCAGAACTCGGAGCCGACGAAGCCAAAGAATACCTGAAGGAACTCGGTGTTGAAGACAGCGGTATAAACAGAATGATTAAATCAGTTTACAAACTTCTTAATTTAAGAACGTTTATTACTGCCGGCGAAAAAGAAGTTCACGCATGGACTATTCCTGCAGGCGCCAAAGCCCCTCAGGCCGCCGGTGTTATTCATACGGATTTTGAAAAAGGATTTATCAGAGCAGAGATTACACCTTATGAAGAATTTGTTGCCTGCGGATCTTATGCTGCCTGCAAAGATAAAGGCGTAACACGTCTTGAGGGGAAAGATTACGTTGTTCAGGACGGCGATCTTGTTCATTTCAGATTTTCTGTGTAATTGTATTTTTGTTGATAAAACAAAAGCCTGCTTTTGTGGCAGGCTTTTTGGTGTGTGTGGTTGCGCAGATCTGTTACTTTGATATTAAAGACAATCTGCGTCCGGTTTCATTATCCTTTTTAAATTTATATTGATTATTGCCGATTATAAACTTAGGATTGTACAGCGTTTTTCTTTTCGGCGGAAGAGAATACAGTGTAAGAGTTGTACCGTCAACAGTTACAGGTTCATCACCGTTTTCTCCGATATGTTTGATGAATACATTTCCGTTAAATTCTCTTACAATATATCTGTCATCAGCATTCTGTGCATTATGTAAAATTGTTCCCGGCGTCAAACCTTTAGTAAATTTGCGTGGGTTATTGTCATCACTGCTTAGGGAAATACTTTCAAGTGAAACTTTTTGAGGTTTGTATTCTCCGTCAAAAGTGTGGTTGATTCCGGTTGTATTAATTAGAGATATTACAACCGAATTGTCTGTACCCTGTCTTAAGATAGCAGAAAGGTCAATATCTTTGCCGTTACAATTGCCTTTTTGTATATTAAGCAGGAATGGAGCACCGTCATTCATTGCGTGTAACTCCGGACGGCTGCGCATTGTCAGAATGTTGTTTAGTTGTTTGTAATGTTCTTGAATAATTTTATAGTTTTCATCCTTCTCATCCAGCCATTCATTATGAATATAGGATCTGTTTTGCAAATATAAGTTCTTTTGTGAAGATTCATAGCCTGTTGCGCCGAGGTCGTCGCCTGCATACAATGTCGGCATACCTGGCATTACTGTCAAAATTTCCATCATTGCGCGAAGTTTGGGTAATGCCGGCTCAAGAATCTTGTTAATAACGGCATCTTTCAGATCATTAAATTCGTTGGATGATAGGTTGATATCTTTTCTGTAAATTGCCTGCTTAAGCACAAGGGCAACCGCTGTATCTAACGGTTTTACCCCAAATCCGTCAGCTTCAAAGTTTTCACCCTTGTAAGATCCCTGTGCAAGGTCAGCTATTGCAAGGTCAAAAACTTTACGAAGATGTTTTGCCTTATCAGTATTTTCACCATATTTTTGGTTAATTACATTGGTGAATCCGGCATGCAAAGTTTCGGCCATTGCAAAAGATTTGCCGCTTCCCCGATTAACAGTTAAGGCTGCTATATATACATTAAGACGATCATTGAAATCTTGGTCGCTTTCATTTGGTCTGCGTTCAAGAATTGTGTCATAATTTCCGTTTATAATTCTTGCAGCTCTTTCTCTGTAGTTTCTGTTGTGAAGTTTAGAAAGATCTGTTGTAAACCAGTCTGTATCCATAATCAAACCGTGTAACACCCGCGGTTTGTCGTGGTTGCCTATAAAGTTGTATGAATTAAGAATTCCTTCGTAAGGCATATAATTAAAGAATTCAGCTGATTTTGTGTCCATTCTGTGGCTTAAATCAGGATCAAATCCATTAGCACCCTGTTTGTCGAATTTTTCGAATTCTTTTCCGATTAAGTTAAGAATAGATGAAAAATAATGCGAATAATTTGCAGGAGCAGTCATCCCGGTTGTTCTCAGAAATTTTTTAATCATTTCCTTATCATTTGCATACTTTCTTGAAGAACTGCCGCCTCCTTTGTTAAACAAGGTTCCTTCATCAGTAATTTCAACAGCAACATAAGAATTTCTGTTTCTTGAATAAATGCCCTGTGTAAAGTTTTTCCAAAAAGCGGTTACGTTGTCCCAGGTCTTATCAAGTTGTTCTTTTGAACCTTTAAGGGCATTTATATCACCGATATCTTTTGCGGCATCAATTCTCCAGTCAAGTCCTGCATTGAGCCTGTCTGTAATCATTTCGGCCAGCATAAAACTGTTTTCGTTGGTTCCTTTTAGTGATTTGAAAATTGCGTCAACCAGAATTCGTTTATCCTGATTATTGAGTTTTTTCAGACCGGCTCTTAGTTTTGATAAAACTTGTTTTGCCTCATCTTTAGGATCAGCAGTTGATACAATGCCAAGAGATTGGAGCGAAATTTCTTTCAATGCTTTATAATCATATGATATTTCGCCGGTTTGTTTGTTAACTTTTACTTCAATATTAGGCGCAAGAGCTTTTATTATTGCGTATTTTGCAATTACAGGTGCAATTTGCGGAATAACATATTTGCCGTATTTTGAAGCCTGATATCCGCTGTAAATTTGTACATCCGGCGGAAGCTGTGCATTAAGGTTGTCAATTATTTCATTTGCAAAGGTTGACAATTCTTTTTCGTAAATTTTATCCATTGCTTCGTAAGTGGATTCATATTCCGGAAGCAAATGAGGGTTTCCCTGATTGTACATATCAAATCTGGTTTTGCCGAGAGATTTAGCATTCGTTGCATACTTCGTAATGTAAGGGCTTGCAAGAACGGCAGTAAGATTGTCTCCAAACTCAATACTATCAAGCGGAAGTTTCATTAAACCGTTAAGGAGTACTTTTTTGTATTCCATTTGAGGCAGTTTATCAAGGCTGTAATTGTCGGATAATACATTTTTAACTATGAGTGCATTGACCTCATTTTGTAATTTTTTCGGGAAATTGCC
>CALUTA010000083.1 GCA_944323585.1 Candidatus Gastranaerophilales bacterium | reverse complement strand
AGCGAGGTTGCCGCTAAATCTTTCGGGGACAAAATTCTCGGCAGTAAAACCTTTGGTGCAATCCTTGAATACGCAGAAGATCATCCGATTTCCTGCAACGCTTTGTTCTCTCTTGTCCTTGCAGGAATTTTCAGGCCGGCAACAATTATGGCACTTCCTGACGAAATCAGCGGAAAGAATAAAAAAGATAAACTTAACGCTGCCGCACACGCAGTTTCTTCAGGTGTAATCGGATTTATATCTTCGACAATAATTATGAGCCCGTTTGATGCAGCGATGAAAAAGATTAAAGCTGATCCTGCAAAATACCTCGGTAAAGGTGCACAAAAATACCTCGGAGATTTGAAAGCAAAAGGACTTACCAAGACTCCAAAATTCAAAAATGTTGAAAAATTGATTAAGATGGGGCCGGATATCATAATCGGTATACCGAGAGCCTGGATTACAATTGCACTAATCCCGCCGATTTTGAAATACGTGTTCGGTATGGATCCGGCGAAAGACAAAAAGAAAGAAAAAGAAATGAAATCAGAAGACAAAGATGTTGATATGTCAAAATTGCAAATGGCAGGTGCCCCGGTGAACAGCTCAGCATTTGATGCAATCAGAGGAGGTGTTAGATAATGCAGGTAACATTGAATACTATAAAATATCAGCAAAATACACCGCTCAAAAATAACACTCAGCCTCGGCATCAGGCAACCCCGTCATTTGGCGGAAGCGGAAGCTTGATTGATACTTTTACATCAAAATCAACTTTCTTTGAACCTGTAGAGAAGGTATGGAATACCTCAACCGAGTGGATTGCTAAAAATATTATTGCAAAAGCTATGAACAGTAATTTTGTTGCTAATTTCGCAGAAAAAACAAAAGACAGCAAATATATTGCAAACCATATTATAACAGCAGGTGCAGCAGTAGGTACCGGAACTTACATTTATAAAACCCTGAAATTACCGGAAAAGAAAATGGAAAGCGACAGAAAGAAAGTTCTAGCCGCAAACCACGCACTGACATTCGGTGTTTCAACAGCGGGTGCTTATCTTGTTGACGGCGCTTTGTTCGGCAAATGGCGTGAAGTTACAAACAGATACGCTGAACTTTATACAAAAGACAATACGTTGATGGACAAAATTGCTGCAGAAAATAAAAAATTAAAGGCTGCGGGCAAAAATAAAATTGATGTAATAGATTATGCTAACGATTATCTGAAGGATAAAAAGCTTGTTGCAAGATTAAAGGGTATGGATATCGCAAAAACATTACTGATTTGTACTCTTATTTACAGATATCTTGTACCGGTTGCAGTAACACCTGCTGCAAACAAACTCGGCGACAAGTTCCTTGCTCATAAAAAAGAACGTGAAGATGAACTTCAAAAGTCATAACAGTCGAATTTTAACAACCAACGAGGCCTGAATTATAAAAAGAAAATATAATTTTCGGCCTTTTGGTTTGCTAAAAGGTTACAAATTGTCAGTTTGTACTAAAATAAATAATGCAATAAATAGTAATTAAATAAAACATTTACCTTTTAAAAGAACCAAAATTACAAATTTTGTTCAAACGGAGTAGAAATGCAGATAACAGCAATAAGATTAAAGACATATACCCCATTACCATATGCAGCAAAGATTAGCCAATCTAAGCAGTCAGAATGTTCGGAAGTACAAGCCGGAGATGTACAAGTCTATTATCATCCATATATTTCTTTTTCAGGCAGAACTGATGGAAATAAGAAGAACGTCAATCCTGAAGATAGTACCCAAAAACTTTTAAAATTATTTGATGATTTGCTGGTTGCAGATATAGATGCTTTAGACCTTATGCAATTGTATGAATCGCATATTATGACACAGATGATGCAGAAACAACAAAGGCTTCAGGCATTGTTAAAAAAAGCGGAAGATCTGAAGAATTCAACCTTGTTAACAAATGCAGAGAAACTGCAATATTTAATCAGTCTGGAAAAACAATTCAACATGATGCAAAAAAATTTGACCAGGTTTGAACCGTTTAAGCCTCCAAAACCTTTAGATCCTAATATTGATACAGTTTTGGTGAACAGGTTTAAAACAGCAGTAATAAACGACAATTTTAATCTGGACAAAGTTTATCAGGATTATTATGAGGGTTTGACCCAAATAACAGATACAGAGGAATTGAGTGAAAAATATCCAAAAATAAAAATTCCGTCAAAACCAGAGGATGTGGTCGCAGAAAAAATAGTTTCCGGTTTGACCCGTGAGTTTTATGAAGCAATGGACAAAATGATGCGCCAGAAAGATACAGAAGGTGTTTACACTCTGTGTGACAGGAATGTAAAAGAAATAATTAGGGACAGTGCAAGAAATCCTTATATCGTTTATCAAAAATGTTTTGAACCGGCAGTGAACATTTTGTTGGCCAAGTATGAAAAACTTCGGGATACAAATACATTTTCAACAGTTCCTCAATTCAGAAAAAATAAAAATGTTCATATTACTGAAAATGATATCAAACTTTTGTCGGTCGATTATGATGATTATGTTCTTTTTGTCCTCAGACAGCAGTATTTGTACGGTAAAAAGCCGAATGAAATAATATATTCTGACGGGCTTACAACAATAAACATTTCATCTTTGCAGGACAAGGCATATAAATTTGAGAAATCTTCGGAAAGAATAAAGGGTATAATAAATACAGCAAAACAAATTCAATCAGCGAAACGGGATTATGAAAACTTTAGCACAGAGAAACTCCGGGAATGTCTTGGACAATCTGCCGGAAATGAAATAGCAAATAATGAAGATATTTTTAATCGTATTGTTGCATTTGATTCCTGTAAATTTGCTCCGGGTGATAAAAAGTCGATAATAAGATTTCTTCGTATTCTTGATCAGGTAAAAGACGGCCAAATTTCTGAAAAATCGGCAGTAAAACTTATTCAGGAAGAAAATCTGCGCCCCTCTGAAACCGAAAAAATAAATGAAGCCGAAAAACAGAAAATAGTTGAGGCGTTACGCTTACAGCAAGAACAGGCTGTTAAGTTGGGGTATTTAAAATCAAAATTTGATAATGCAATAAATGAATTATATTCCAACAATTTGAACGGAATTGCCCTGATTTGTTCTAAATACAGGCCGGAGGATCTCTCTGAAGAAGCAGAAGAAAATGCTGAATTTATAATTAAAACAATAGAATCATCAGAATTGGCGAATGTTGATTCTCTTAAAACAAAAATAAAGAATTGGGACACATACAAATCCTACAAATCAGCAGATCCGAACAGTGAAATTTTCCAAAAAGCTCTGGCCTATGCAAGAACACCCGACGGCGGAATAGAGGAACAAAATGCCGGACGGTTTCTCGTTAATTCTTCAATTGTAATGAATGCTCCGCAAAGTTACGATTATCTGGAAGGAAAAGAAAAAGATTTAATTAAAAATATTATAGAGCGTTCCGATTCAGCAGATGATGCAATAAAATATTTGTGCAAATACAGTGAATATAAAGAACTCGGTGCATATGAAAAATCCCATCTTCAGTCATATATAGATAATTTTAATATTAAAGACAGTGTGGAGAAATATATTCTAAAAAACATAATTGAAAATGATTATATAAACACAGATACGACTTCAAAAGTTGAATTGAATGATACTGATTCAACCGAAGCAACGATAAGTTCAAAGGCAAAAAAGCAGATTCTTGACAAATATATGTTTCCGGGATGTCTGGAATTTATGTATGCGTTTGAAAAAGCCTTAACGAACGTAAGCGGAGACTGGGGCACTTCAGGAATAAAAAAGATAACCAAAAATAATAAAGCTCTTGAATACAGGATGGAATTAAAACTTGTAAACCATGATGACAGATTATTTGCCTCAGAAAAAGATTATTATTTTGATGTATTTTCAGACAAAGGTTTGCACTAAAGAAAATTTAATGCCGGTTTAAACCGCACAAAAATGTTGCAAAATATTGAAATATTATTAAATGTAAAGATTTGTAAAAAAGAATTTAAAACCTCTGAAATTCAGCTATAATCCCTCATAGGATAGGATAGGATAGGATGGGGTGGCGGTGCTTTACATAAAATTTTCCTTTCTTTAAACTAAAAAATGTAATTAAAGAAAGGAGAATAGCTATGTCAACAGCACAGGATCAAACATCACAGAATAGACCGGGAGAAGGCGGACAGGAACAAAATCCGGGTCAGGGCGGAAACGAACAAGATGTTATGGATGTTCCGGCTGATGTTCAGGTAGGGCAAGAGTTTACGCTTCCTGAAAACGGAGGAACAGCAGAATATCTTGGCAATAATCAGTTTGAAATAAATGGCAATCCTGATATTCCGGACGGTACAATTTTCGAAACAACATACCCGAATGATCCGGATGGCATTTTGATTGAAGATACAGGCAATCCGCTTGACGGATACTGGTTCGTACCGGTTCAATAATAAAATTTAAGGGCATTAATTTTGTTAATGCCCTTTTTTAATCTAATCAATTTGACAATAAAATCAGAAGCAGTATGGCTTTTGAGGCTAAAGCCGAAGAATCTTACAATACAGCGAAGAAGTTTTTAGTTTCTAAAAAAGTTTATGAACAGAGAAGAACTTAAAAGAAAAATTTTTTGGAAGTATTTTTTTAGAAAAGGCCGTTTTATAAATTTCAACAATCCGAAATTGTTTACAGAAAAAATTCAATGGCTGAAAGTTTACGATTGCACCCCGATTAAAACTCAGCTGGCTGACAAAATTCTTGTAAGAGATTGGATAAAAGAGCAAATAGGTGAAGAATACCTAAAAAAAATCTACGGAGTTTACGAAAAATATGAAGATATTGACTTTAAAAAACTTCCGCAAGAGTATGTGATAAAAACAAACCACGGATGCAAAATGCAAAGGCTTGTGATTGAAGGTGCAATCCCGGAGGACAATTATCCGGAACTGTTTAATAATTTTCTCAAAATAAATTATGCCTATAAAAGCGGTTATGAAATGCAATATGATAAAATAAAACCGCTGATTTTTACCGAAGAATACATCAAAAATACAAATGAACTTTTTGAATATTTATTTTTCTGTTTTAACGGCGAACCTAAGTTAATTCTTTTTGCGTCCGGCAAACGAACCCGAAATATTTGCTGCACAATGTTTGATACAAAATGGAATAATCTTCACTTCAATTACGGCGGAAACCTGCATACAGAAACTGTTTTGCCTCCGCAAAATTTTGACAAAATGCTTGAAATAGCACGAAAACTGTCAAAAGATTTTAAATTTGTGCGTGTTGACCTTCATAATATAAACGGCAAGATTTACTTTGGCGAAATGACATTTACACCGGCGAGCGGATATATGAAATTTTCGACTCCAAAATACGACAGAATTCTTGGAGATATGCTGGACTTGAATTAATCACAGTCAGTCCAAAAAGTTCCTGAGCACAACTCTTTATTATTATGCGTGGAGACTCTGCCGGGCAAAACAATTAAGTATTGTTGTAAATGAACAGTCGGTTTGATTATTTTTAACAAGGAGTTTGATTACTCTTAACATATCTACATATTTAATTTATAATCAAACAAAAAAAAATTGTGTTTGTGTTTTATATAATATAAGTGTTCAAATTAGTAGGTTATAACGATGTCAAGTGTAGAAAAAGTAAATTTATCAGGCGTAAACCAATTTCATTTTACAGCGCAAACAGAAAATAATAGCGAATCAAAAGAAACATCAGTGAAAAAATATTTTACAGCACCTAATGTTATTTTAGGTTCGCTTGCAACTATTGGCGTACTTGGGATGGCAGATGTTCTTATTTGCAAAGGTAAACACTTGAATAAGCTTACAGGCAAAGGGAAAGAGCTTGAAGAGGCAGTTGCAAGAGCAACAACCGCAGAAACAAAATTGCAAGGTGTAGAAGCAAAGTTGGAAGAGCTTCTTGCTAAATTACCGAAAGTTTTGGATAGCCAAAACGCTAACTTGGATGTGATGTTAAAATTTTGTCAAAAATTGTATATTGAATGTGATGACTTTGGACCTGAAGCTGTGAAATATATCAGAAAACAACTTTCAAAAACGCTTAATACAGCAGGTTTTAAGTTCGCTGATATAAAACCAAAAGATTTGAATTTTGAAAGATATTATAATGTCGAAAAGGCTGCAATAGAAAATTTTGATATGACTGCACCCGCAATAATCAAAAAGGATACTGGTGAAGTTGTGATGAAGGGACATTATTTTATTCCTGAAAGCAGTGTGTAAATATAGATTGGGTATACTTGGTCAATAACGTAAAATTTCAAATTGGACTATGAACATGCTTGTGTTCACGGGTAAATTTGGCATTTTGATAAAAATTTGATAACTTTTCAGACCAATAAAAGTCCGTTTTGGTCCGTTTTGAATTTTAAATAATCACCTAACTTCCGACCGCTAAAAGCTGGATTGCTTCGGGCTTTTGCCCTCGCAATGACAAAAAATACTTCCGAGCAAAACGGACTAAAAAATACACTTGCCAAATCGGACTTTAAAATATATATTGTTTTGCGAGAGGCAAGAACCTCCGTCGGGAGAGATATATCCATCCATAACAAAAAAAGACTCCGGAAGAGAAGTCTTTTTTATTACGCG
>CALUTA010000082.1 GCA_944323585.1 Candidatus Gastranaerophilales bacterium | reverse complement strand
GAACACAGGGTTGAAATCGTTACAAGAAGAACTATCTTCTTCCTCAAAAAAGCAAAAGTCAGAGCGCATATTTTGGCAGGTTTGATTATAGCGCTGGGTTCTATTGACGAAGTTATTGAATTAATCAAAAATTCTAAAACAACAGATGATGCAAGAAACGGCTTAATGAGCAGATTCGGGCTTGATGCCGATCAGGCAAATGCAATCCTTGAAATGCAATTAAGAAGATTGACAGGATTGGAACAGGATAAAGTTAAAGCCGAATATGACGAATTAGTTAAGAAAATTGCTGAATACGAAGACATTCTTGCAAGCCGTCAAAAAATTCTTGACATCATTAAAGAAGAACTTCTTGAAGACAAAGAAAAATACGGCGATGACAGAAAAACCCAGATACTTCCGGAGCAGGGCGAAGTGACAATTGAAGATCTGACCCCGAACACTCCGATGGCAGTATTTATTACTCATCAGGGGTATCTGAAACGTATTTCGCTTGACACATTTGAGCGTCAGAACCGTGCAACAAGAGGCAAATCAGGAATTAAAACAAAAGAAGATGACGATATTCAGCACTTCTTCACCGCAATGATGCATGATAAAGTTCTGTTCTTCTCATCTAAAGGAACTGTTTACAGTCTGAATGTTTACGACTTCCCGGAAGGCGGACGTCAGGCAAAAGGTCTGCCGATTGTGAATGTTCTACCGATAGAGCAGAATGAAACAATTACGGCAGTTGTTCCGGTCAGCACATTCTCACATGATTTGAACCTGATTATGCTGACACGCAAAGGCTACATCAAACGTATAGAACTTGACAACTTCTCTAATATCCGCCGCAACGGTATTATTGCAATCGGGCTTGAAGAAGGTGATGAACTCTGCTGGGTTAAACTTGCAACCGCACATGATGAAATTATTATCGGAACTTCCTGCGGTATGGCAATCAGATTCCCGATTGAAGATTTAAGACCGCTTGGCAGAAGCGCAAGAGGGGTAACATCTATGAAACTCCGCTCCGGCGACACAATTGTCGGCTGTGACATAGTTCCGAGAAACTACGACGCAGATCTTCTTGTTGTAACTTCCGACGGATTCGGAAAACGTACAAAACTCTCAGAATTCAGAAGCCAGAACAGAGGCGGTTTAGGATTGATTGCAACCAAGTTCAAATCACCGAAATCAAGACTTGTTGCCCTCACAATCGTTAAAGAATCCGACGATATTATGATGGTGACTGCAAACGGAGTTGTAACAAGACTCAACGCAGGTTCAATAAGCTGTCAGGGTAGACCCGCAACAGGTGTCCGTGCTCAAAACCTCACCGAAAATGATACGGTTGTTTCGGTTAATAAAATTCTGAATCCGGATGAGGATGATACTATTGTTTCCGGCGAACAATCAAACTCCTCCGGTGATATGAACGTCGCCCAGACCAAACTTCTCGGAGAAGACAATACTCAAGAATAAAATCTTAATTCAAAAAAGCGGACGGACTTTGCATAAAGTCCGTCCGTTTGTTTTATTAAAAAAAACAATTCTCCCTTGATATACAAAAATAAATTTGCCATTCTGAGCCTTTATATCAGATTCTTCTGGTGTTGAGACAATATGGCGAAGAATCTAATAACTGTTCTGTATGCAAAGGGATAATTGCGTAAAAAACTGCTTTTATTTATAGCAATTTACATTTTGTTACAATTACAACCACCTGCAACAAAAAAAATTATTTTTGATTTTTATGACTGTATATGCAAATCGCTTCAAATTACTATCAAAAAAATATCTTGCTAACTCGCCAGGAAACTAACGTTGTCCGGCGAATTTCCGCACCGTCACACCTTTTAGACACGCAAGCAGCCGGCAAAGCAGGTGTTTTGCCGGCATTTACAGGCAATCCACTAAAACCCTTGAGCGATTATGTTAAATTTCTAAAGGTAAAATCATACGTTTCAGCAGTAACCAAAGAACTCGACAGACTTCCCGAAAATCAGATGCCGATTTTTAGAAATCTGAGTATGGAATACATGGAGGGCTTGCAATACGGAATTAAAGTTTTCAAAGGGTTGTCAATGAAAGATATTCAGTATTTGAGTGAAAATCTGCATGTAATTGCGGTAAAAAGAGGCTGCAAAAATATGTGCGGATACTGTTATGCTGATGCAAAACCATCTAAAAGAGAAATGTCGTGGGAAGATTTTAAACTGATTACAGACGGATTCAAAACTCTTCGCAAAAGGCTGGGAAACCTTCCGCTTTTCGGAGAAAACATGACTAAAGGTGAAGATACTCTCATTTACAGATCAACAGAACTTTTTTATGATTCAGACTGCATGGATATTGCAGTCAAAGATAAAAAAGGCAGACTTCACGATTTTATCGACCTTACGAATGAATTGCACGGGTCACTCGGCCGAAAGACTGTTTTTGACACCTCCGGCTGGAATCCTGACAACAAAAAGCTTCAGGAAAGAGCAGAAAAATATGCGCAATATTTTGCAAAACCTGAAAATATGGACAAACTTAATGCTTTTAATCTCTCTTTCAACTGTTTCAATGCCTCATATGTTGCAGGTGTAAAGGCGCTTAAATCCGGCGACAGTGAAAAATATCTCCGGCTGAAAGACAAATTCACCGGCAGGATTGCTAATGCTTTATTTACATTTACTCCGCTTGCGAAGAATGAAAAATTTAACGTAATGACAAGATGCTTTGGCTTTGATGCGCGGAATGCCAAATATTTTGATATCCCTGCAATGGTCTGGTTGAGAGAAAATGTTCTGGAAAACCTTGAATACCTTTACAGCGCAGATTTAAACGGTGCGCAGAAATACGTAAAAAATGAAAAAGATATCAAAAGTTTTACTAATTTAATGGCAGATAAAATGAATGGTTTTGACTGCTCTCTAAATTCCTCCGGCAGAATGAAGCAGTTTATGAAAGATTTCAACATAAAAGCCCCGATGCAGGATCACACAGAAACTTCTAAAATTATGTTTGAGGATTTGCAGCAAAACGGAAGGTATCACAAATATCTTGCTATGAAGCTTATCGACACTGACGGCAGAGTTTATCACATGGATTATGCAAGATTTTTCCCGACAGAAATACAGCTGAATATAAAAGATAAATCCGCAACCCCAAAACTTGCAAATCTTAGAAAGCAGTTCGCTATAACTAAAGATCTAATTAACCGCAAAGAATATATTACTATGAAAAATCGGGAACAATAAATCCTTACTTAACCCAGAACTCATTCATAGTCAGAACCTTCTGCGGATTATCCCTTGAAAATATCTGCATAACATAGGCGCCTGACTGGTTTATCACGATATAATCATCATAATAATAAACCTGTTCATCTTTCAATCTGATATCTTTGCCGTAATAAACTTTGTATCCCAGACGTCCGTAATCGTTGTCTTTTTTGATAATCTGCATGTACATATATCTTGAGTGGATTTTTTTAGGCATTACAACAAGATAATAAATTCTTGTACCTCGTTCAAAAACCTGTTCATAACCCATTACTGTATCTTCAGTTATCGGATATTTGTTGAATAAAATCCCAGGCTTTTCCGAATCGCATGCGGATGTAAAAAGCATTACAAAAAATATGCTGAGTAATAAAAAAATCTTTTTCATAAGAATTTTCCGATATATCCGGTTTTAATTTTAAATATTTCTATTTTTGAAGATTATTAATTCTGTCTTCCACAACTTTAACCATATTTGCATCCTTATTGTATTTCAGGAACAAATTATAGTTTTTAACGGCTTCATCTTTATTATCTTCGCCCTCAAAAGCAATAGCAAGAGCATAATAAGCATAAGCGTACTCCGGATCAAATGAAATAACCTTTTCAAAACATTCTTTACTTTTTGAAATATTGTTGTCATTTGCATAGACCAACCCGAGATTGAACCACCCGTCAGTATAATCAGGATTTACAACAATTGACTTTTTGTAATAATCAAGAGCTTTGCTGTTGTCATCTTTGAGTTTATAGATATTGCCAAGCTTCAAAAGAGTAACTTCGTCATTTGGATTTACTTTTAAAGCCTCTTTGTAGTTATCAATTGCGGCATCATAATCGTCTTTTTTGTAATTTGCATCACCCTTGGCGATTAAATCTTTACTGCGGTCAACATTTGCAATTGTAACAACATTTTCTTCCGAATTTTCCACACTTATAGAGGGCAATTTGCCGTTCTCAGCAGGCGCATCAGCGGGTGTGGTCACAGGAGTTGTAACCGTTTGAGATTCTGCGGATTGAACAGGTGCGGTTGTTGCAGACATTGTTGAAGCTGCTGCATTCATTTCCGCAATAAACGCGGCATATTCATCACTGTACAAAGTTTGTCCGGGTGATAATTCTATTGCTTTTTCATATAACTCACCGACTTTATCGTTTGCACCGCTTACACGATAACATTTTGCAAGCCCGTAATAAGCAAGACCGTCTTTTGTTCCTCTTGAGATTGCAAGTTCAAATTCTTCTGAAGCTTTTGTGTAATTCTTCAAATCCAAATCAACTTTTCCCTGAGCGACATAAGCATCTGTTAAATTCGATTCAACAATAGGATTTTCTTTTTGTGCAGTGATTTCTTTGTACAGCTCAATAGCATCTTCGTATCTGTCTAGAGCATGTAAAGCTATGGCCTTATTAACTTTTATATCATAATTGTCCGGTTCTGCCTCTAAGACTTCATCATAATATTTCAGCGCAGACGTATAATCCTTTTTCATATGATAACAATTGGCAAGTTCTTTTTTAATCCCGATATCTTTACCGTCAATAGAAAGTGCCTTCTCATAATTTGCAATAGTATTGTCATAGTCGTTAAGCCTTTTATAAACAATACCGAGATTTTTGTAGGCTCTTGCATCCTCGGGGTAATGCTCGGCATATATTTTATATTGAGCAACAGCCTCGCCGTTTTTATTCATATCAGCAAGAAGGTTTGCATAATCAAATCTGATTGAGTGTAAATTCGGAGCCTGTTTAAATACGATTTCGTATTGTCTTAAAGCATCTTCATTTTTGCCGAGTTCCTGATAAGAAAGCGCAAGACTCATGTGAGAAGTCAGACTGTCAGGTTCCTGCTCAATTGCTTTTTCCAAAAACTCTACGGCTTTTCCGTAGTTTTCTGTCTGAAACAGCGCCAGTCCGTAATTTGAATAAAATTTAAACTTGGAAGGATCCGCCTCATATAATTTGGAGTATTCTTCAACAGCCTTGTCGGGTTTATTGGCGGCAAGATAAGCATTAGCAAGACTTTCTCTTGCTTCTTTGTGATTGGAATACGTTTCCAAAAATTTTGTATAATTTTCAATTGCAGCATTGTAATCATTCATCTGATATTCAACATTTGCAATATTCAGATAGTTATATTTGTACTGCGGGAAAAGTTTAAGAGCCTGATTGTAAGCCTCTAATGCCTGAATATATTTTGATTGGTTTTCATATATATTTCCGATACTGATGTAGACAAAAGCGTCATCAGGGCGAAGTTTGACAACAGTATTATAAGCTTCAATCGCTTCATCATACCTGTCGGTTTCTGCCAGAAGTCCTGCAAGTTTTGTATATAGCAGAGCATCCTCGCCTGCTATTCTTATGGCTTCCTGAATTTTTACTATTGCCTCAGAAAAATTGTGCTGATACTCTAAAGTGCATGCCTGCTGATATAAAGCATTCGCTTCCGGTGACATGTAAGCTTCTGCCGAAACAGGACTGAACATCAGTGCTGCGATTGCCGACATAATTAATAATTGCTTTTTAATTTTTGTGCTCCTAACTTTTATAATAACCGTAACCCTTTTCTTTAATATAATGCTTGTATTCTTAACTATATATTAACATAAAATTTAAACTTGTGCAAAGCTGTCAGAATATATTTTTTTATTCAGCAAAACTTCGCATGCTTTAATAATCTTCACCTGTTCATCATCGCCGGCATCATATTGAATTTCGTCCAAATCCGAAAAATTTTTAATCATATCAGCAAGCCGAATATATAATTTATCGATTTCACTGTCCGCCACACCCGATTGAAGCATTTTCAAAATTCTGACTAATTCCCAGTCCGCTCCATCCATAATAATTGCATCAATACCTGCTCCGAACGCCAGAACCGCATAAACTCTATTCAGCAGCGGCCGCAAATTTGACGGAGCTCCGTTTGAAATATTTGACAAACCGATTATTGTTTTAACTGAATTTTCAAAAGCTTCTTTAAGAGTTTTCAAAGTATCAAGCGCCTCTTTTGCCTGCGGCTGACAGGAAGTTACGGGCAAAACAAGCGGATCAAAAAATGTTTTTTCAACCAGATTTTTATCTGAAAGTTTTTCGTAAATTTCAAATGCTGTTTCCATACGCCCGTCGCATGTTGACGGAATGCCGGAAGCCTTCGACATTGTAAGGGCCACAAGCCTGCAATCGTATTCAAGCGCAAGATCTGTCATCATTGTTATTTTCGGCTCATCCGCCGAAGTGCTGTTCAAAATAACATCTCCGGTATTTTTAATATATTTGAACGCTTTTTTCATCTCATCAAAATTTGTCGTATCAAGAGAAATTTTTAAATCGGAATGCGCTTCAACAAACGGGCACAGCCACCGGAAAATATCACTCA
>CALUTA010000081.1 GCA_944323585.1 Candidatus Gastranaerophilales bacterium | reverse complement strand
ATATCATTATCAATAAGGTTTATTATTTGTCCGCAGTTTCCGATGTTAAGAAGTGCATTTAATTTTGTTGATCTGACAAGTGCTATTTCAAGCTTATGTTCGGGATTCATCTTTTCTAATACCGCGTCGGTGCATTCAACTTCTCCGAAATAAGTGCCTGTTTTTCTGCAGCAGCTTGCCATATAGCCGAGAAGTTCAATTTCTCTGGGGGTATCGCCTAAATTTCTGGCATTTGAAATTGCATCCGGAAGATAATCCATTGCTTCTTTAGGATTGAAATCAGCAAGAAGTTTTCCGAGGCGTTCGCAAATATTATATCTGATTTTGAGTGTTGCTGTGTCGTCAAGCTCGTTAATAAGCGCAAGGCACTGTTTTTGAGAAATTGCATACAGATTTGTATCACCTGTGTAGGATGCAAGTCTTGTATTTTTTGTCCAGATATCAAGTGCAAGTTGCGGGTGTCTCAGGTTTTGTGCAATAATCCCGAGAATTGCCGTTGAATTCATTGTGAATCCTGTTATTGACGTGAAGATTTGTTTGTTTATATCTTCATACTTGTCGTCGGTTTTAACTGCTTTTACAATTGTTTCCCAAAGGTACAGACTCTTGAAACGATAATAAATATCGTTCATAGGTTCAATGTAGTTTCTCTGATGGAGATATGCTATTACATCGCTAAAATCTTCATCCCTGTACTGGAATATTTGTTTGATAAGATTAAGATTGATTTTGTCGCCTATCATTGCGCATCCGAGAAGGGTTACATAAGCCCTCAGGTTGTGTGTTTTTAAAACAGCCAGACGTCTTTCGACGACATTTGTGTATGTCTGCGGAATTACAAATCCCTGAGTTTTAACTTTTGAAAGTTCCTCTTTGTAAAGTTCAAGTGTTTGTTCTAAGTATGCAGGATTGCCGTTGCTTTGAAGGAAGATTTTGCGTTTGGTGGTATCATCAATTTTGGGAAATCCGTCTTCTGCTTCTTTGGTGTCTGCGAATATAAACATTTGTTTTGCATCAAGCGGCGCAAGATATACATCTGTGAATATGCCGTCAGCTTTGTTGTCCGGAAAATAGAAAAATCCTTTTGCGGGTTTATGTTCATTGTATGCTATTAAAAGTTTCAAATCCCCGAATACATCATCTTTTTTGATGTAATTGTTCAAAAATTCATAAGAAAATCCGTCAATGTATTCAAAATTGTTGACTACTATTACAAAACGGCTGTATTGAATGATTTTGTCAAAAATTTTGGTTAAAAGTTCAAAATGTCTTGTTTTTGCTGCAAACATTGTTTCAAAAGTGCCGTTTTTGGTCGGATATAAAAAGTTTAGCAGATCTCCGACTTCTGGGGGCTCAAGGTATGGAAATTCATTTTGAAAATATTTTGTGGCATCTTTTCTGAACTTGTTGTTATTAATACAAAAATTCGGCAGGTTAAATAAATTCATAATTATATCCTGCAGAAGCCCGCCGGGTGTCAATTGTGTAATGGGGGTGCAATTTCCGTAAAACCAGACATAATTATTTTCTCTAAGTTCCTGAATAACGTGAGAAATTACAAGTGTTTTTCCTGTACCTTTTGCTCCGCTTAGTGAAAATATTTTTTTGTCTTCTGATTGTATGCTTTTTACAAGAATGTTTTTTGCACTCTGCTGTGCGACGAGATTTTGTGTTGCAAATTCAAAAAGATTTGGTTTGTGATCTTGCGGTTCTTCTTTTTGCGGAAAAGGATATTTACACTTTCTGCAATTCAGCGCATTTGGAAAGTTTACACTTTTACACTGCGGGCAAATTTTTAAAATTTCCTGACCGCAGTTTTTACAAACTAAATCAAAAATGGTATTAACTGTGTTGCAATTTTTACAAACTAATCCGGTTCTCGTTTTGCAATAAGGACACTTTAACGCATCGTCCGGAATTGTTTTTTTGCAAATGGGACATTTCATTCTATTCAATCCTGATTAATTGAACGCTTGTTTAATCTTTTCCATTAACTTGAACAAACGTTTAGAGATTTCCGACTGAGAGAGATTTAATTCTTCGGCAATCTCTTTTTGTGTCATACCATTATCATATCGCAATTTAAAGATTTGTAAATAGTTTTTGTCAGGAGTTTCTTTATCAATTTTTTCCAACGAGTTCATGACATGCTGTAAAATTTCTTTTCTGACAAATTCATCTTCAGGTGTGTTGTCTGTATCTACCGGTTCATATACAATTTTTGCATTTGCATAATTATTAGGAGAAGTATGCTCTTCAAAAGAAACTTCTCTTGTGGGGGTAAATCCTTCTCTGGTTCGGCGCAGTCTGCCGGAATCCTTCAAAACATTAAGGATTGATGTAGTGGCAATTTTCTTTAAATATGCCTCCAATGTTGCATCTGAAGTTATAGTTTTAACAATATTAACTGAACGTTTGCAGGTTTCGTTGAAGAAATCATCGTACAAATCTTCATTATTTGCAAATTTTCGGTCGTTTTTTATTATTCTCTCTATTAAATTGATTTTATCTTGTGTAAATTCCACTAACAATAATCCTTTATAACTGACAGTATTATAACATAATTACAAATTAATTATAAGCCCCAACTTGAAATCAGGCGTAGGAATCTCTCCGGGTGCGGGTTTTACTACTTTCAAGGTGTCTTTAACAGTTCGTAACACAATATCATTTATCTGGTTTGAACCGCTTGATTTTGTAATTTGTGCATCCTGAATTGTTCCGTCATTTTTGAGTTTCAGTTCAACTTTTACCTGATTTGAATAGGCGTATTCATTTGTCAATAAAAGATCGCTTGATAGAGTCAGCCTGATGCTTTTGCCGGCTGTTTGAAGATATTTTTTAACTTTATCGCTGTATGACAGATAATCCGGAACTTCCCATGCAACACTTCTGACAGTTATATACGGAAGCGGAGTTCCTGAAGGTTTTTGTTGTGTTGTTTTTGATGTTGTTTTCGGTGCCGTTTTTGTCTGTGGAGCCGGGTTTGCAGGCTTTTGTTGTGCAGGAGTCTTAGGTGTTGCCTGCTCAGGCGTTTGTGCATTAGTATCCGGTGTATTGGTCATTAAATCGGTGTTATCTTCTGTTGCAGGTGCAGGAATATTTGCGGTATCTGATTCAATAGGATTTTGAGCCAGAAGATCGGAGGAGTTCTTGCTTTTTAAGAATAACCCTGCTCCGCCTGCAATTGCAAGTACGGCAACAATTGCAGCTGCAGCAAGCACGGCTTTTTTGCCCTTTTCCGGAGCAAAAGAAGACTGCTGAAGGCTTTGGCCCGGGTAGCTGCCGGGTTCATCTTCATCTGCAAAGTCGGCATTGTCTGTATCTTCCGCATTAGCATTCTCATTTGTATTGAAAAGCATACCAAGTTTGTCTTCGGTTTCTGAAATTGCGGGTTGTGCTGTTTGAGTGGTGGTTTCTTCTGTACCAAGAAGATCATCTATTTGAGATATCAAATCATTGGTTGAAAGGTCTGTGTTATTGTGTAATTCGGACATTTCACCTATGCCGGCAATGTCATCAGTTGAAATTGATTTTTCTATCTCATCAGCTTCAAGATTCAGGTCGGTTATGGTGTCTTCAACGCTGACGAAGTCTGATGTCGTTTGTTGGAGTGTTGCCTCCTGCGGTGCTGCTGATTCAGTACTATTTTGTGCTGATTTATTTTCATCAATAAGATTTTTCTGGTCGTCGGCAGCTTGATTTTGTACAGGTAGAATATTTTCCGAAGCCAGCATTTTATCAAGTTCCATATCTTCTTGTGAAATTTCAGGCAGTTCCTGCAGGTCTGAAACTGGTTCCGCATCAGCAGCAGCATTATTATGAGCCTGTTCATCTTCCATCAGTAAATTTTCAAGGTCATTTAACTCTGATAAATTATTATTCGAGGCGGAAACTGCTTTGTCAGATTCTCTTGCTGCTGGTTCATCCGAAATATCAAGAAGCGGTTCGTCTAAAGATAATGTCTCATCGTCGAATGAAAGATCTTGTAATGGTTCGGTAAGATTCATCTCAGGTTCAGTATTAAATTCGTTGTTTATGTCAGCAAGGTCTGTTCCAAGTGTAAGTTCATTATTATTTGCCTCAAGAGATGGAGCATTGTCTGTTGATAAATTGTCAAAGTCTGCCAATTCTTGGGAAGGAGCAGCAGCTTCTGCAGTATTTGTTTCTGTAGGTTGTTGATTTACTCTGTTATCAGCAGGAATTTCATCAAAACTTACGGTTTCAAGTTGCGGATCTTGTTTAGAATCAATCGGAGCCTGAGTTGTGTCTGCAACCGGAGCTATATCGTTGAAGTCGACGGTTTCATCCGCAGCGGGGTTGATTTCGGTTTTTGGACTGGTTGTATTTGCTTCAACAGGCATTATTTCGTCAAAATCAACAATATCATGTGAATTTTGTTGTTCGATGATTCCTGTTTGTGAAACCGTTGTTTCATTTGAACTGTCATCTATAGTGTTGTCTGATTCCAGATCATTGAAATCAAGGGTCAAATCTTCAAACTCGCCGAATTCAAGCAAATCATCCGAATTTTGTGAATTTTCAGCAGAAACTTTTGCAGAATCTATTGTTGGTGTTGTGGGAGAATCATTTCCCGTATTTTCAAAATCCATTAATTCAGAAAAGGATTCTAAATTTTCCGGTTTTTCTGCCTGATTTTTTTCAGATTGTGTATTTGCAGGTGTAAGATCCGGAATGTTTCTTTCCAAATCATTAAAGCCGTTAATTATCTCATTCTCATTTGCGATTTTTTGTTCGTTTGTTATGCTTCCGCCAAAGTCCATCTGCTCAAGAGCTTCTGCTGTTGCCGCAGCTGCCACATCCAGTGATGGAATGGCTGTCACTTCTGGTTTTTTGATATCCGTGGAGCTTTCTGCTCTGTATGAAAGAGTTTCAAAATTTTCAAATTCAATAAATCTGTCTCTTAATTTAGCTGATTTAACAAGATTATTGAGAAGTTGTTTTTTCTCCTGTTCGGTTATATCCTGATCAATCATGGAAATAATCAGCATATCAGAGGTGTTAATTTCAGACTCTGACAATTCCTGATCTGTGTTCCCTGCAAATTTGCTTATATATTCTTTAAGATTTGTTGGAGGAGTGAGTTTTTCTTTTTCTATAAAATAATATTCTTCATTTTCGTTATTTTTGTTTATAAGTTTTGGTTCAAAAAATCCGAGAAATTTTACGTATTTTTTGTCATTGGACATTAAAAGAACAAGGTAAATATCAGGAAGAATTTCGTATTTAAAGTGGCTTTTCGGAACGAAAATAAAGTTTTCATTGAACACAATTCTGACATCTATGTGTATATTTCCGAGCATGACGTCAGCAATATCAAATTCTTCAAGAATTTTTTTGATGCTGTGAATGTTATAAGTATTTGCGGCATCAACGTTTTCGCTTGCAAGAAATTTTTTGATAAGCTGTGCGCCTAAAGTGTTGTAATATGCGCGGTTTTTCACATCATCTTTTGCAAAATGTTTTGCGTTAATACCTGCTTCTTTTTTGTCATTTTCGTCAATATAAATTAAAGTTTCCTGTCCTGTCATGTTCCTTTATTTCCTCCTCTTTTTAATAAGATGACACGGGAATTGAAAATATTCCAAAATTTTTGTAAACTTTTGTAACAAATATTGAAAAAATATGCTTTTTAAGACAAAATAATCATGTTTCAGGTTTTATTTTAGTGTTAGAAGTAAATAAAGCAGATGTGTAATTTTATATAAGGAGGTTTTCTCATGATAAGTGCTGTTTCAGGTGTTAATTTTCGCGGTGAAAAGACGGATTTTAACAGTTTAATCAATCAGCCGGGCAAATATGCAGCCGGTGCTTCTGCTCCTCAGCCGGCACAGCCGGAAGGTGATAAAGCAGAGTTGTCTACTTCAGTTCCAGAAAAAGAAAAAAGCAATACAGGTAAAGTTATCGGCGGTATAATCGGTGCTCTTGCTCTTGTATGGATAGGGCTTGGTATTGCTGTTGGACATAAAGGATCAAAATGGACAAAATTAGATGCTCCGGAAGGCTTTGCTCAAAATGCTAAAAACTTCTTCTATAAAATTGGAAAATCAGCATCTGATGCTTATGACAGCACCCTTGGCAAATGGTTCGGCAAAAAAGCTGATGATGCCGCAAATGCAGCTGAAGAAGCTTCCACTGAGGCTTCAAAATAATATCTTTTTAAGATGAACATAAAATTTAAAAGCCGTTTCACATTGAGACGGCTTTTATAATGCAGTTTTCTATTCCAGAAATTCCGACAAAATCATGTTGCTTACAAGAACTCCGTCAACGGTCAATTTACAGCCGCAGTCTGTTTTTTCAATATGACCCGTGCGAATATATTTGTCCAGAATTTTTGAATATTTTTTTTCAAAATTTATGTTGAATTTTTTATTTAGAAAGTTGAAATTTATGCCTGTTTTCCTTCTGAAACCGAGAAAAATTTCTTCTTCCAACTGTTCCTGCGGGAGAACATAATGTTCAAATTTTTTCAGCGGATTTGAGATGTAATCTTTGAGGTTTGTCTGATTTGAATATCTGGTGTTGTTTTCATATCCGTGCGCTGCGGTGCCGAATCCGTAGTAGTGTTCGTTGTTCCAGTAGTTAAGGTTGTGGCGGGAGTAAAAGCCTTCTTTTGCAAAGTTGCTTATTTCATAGTGGTCAAAGTC
>CALUTA010000080.1 GCA_944323585.1 Candidatus Gastranaerophilales bacterium | reverse complement strand
AACGGCGCTGTTAAAGTTAATATTAATAAAACAACCGCAGATCTTGCAGACTTTATTCAGGGCACAAACGGAACAGAAAATATTTACACATATTCAATGACAAGAGATGAATCAACACCTCCTTCAATCGGTACAACAAACAGAACAGACGCAACGAATATTCCTGAAGGCGGTCTGAACTTAAATCTCAACGGTCATACACTTTCTTCTTCCGGGCAGACAAGCGGTGACGGTATTACTGTTGCAGGCGGCTATACTTTGAATGTTACTGGTAATAACGGAACAGTCACAGGCTTTGATGCCGCATTCATAAACAATGGAACTCTAAACGTTTCCGGCACACAATTTGAAAATAACCAGAATGCTCTGACAAACAACGCAGGCGGAGAACTGGATGTTTCAGGTTCAATATTTACCGGCAACCAGACAGCCCTGACAAACAGCGGAACAGCAGATGTTTCAGATTCAACTTTTGCAAATAATGATACTGCAATTACAAACAATGCAGGAGGAAATCTTAACCTTTCAAATATTACGTTTGACGGAAACGGAGTTGACGTTGACAACAACGGCACCTTGAATCTTGCGGGGAATACCGTCATTGAAGGCGGAATTACCGGTCAGGGAACAACTAATATCACAAGCGGAATTACAAATGCCGTTAATACGATTGTTCAAAATCAACTGAACATTTCAGCAGGTGCAACACTAGATGGTGCTGGTAATGTAACCGCATCCATCAGCAACGAAGGTATAATGAACTACGGCGCCGGTACCGCTAACTCCAACACAATCACCGGAAACGGAACGTTGAATGCGCAGGGCAACTGGACAAACAACAGCAGTGTTTCTCAGGGAACAGTTAATGTTGCATCAGGTTCAACCATCACAAACAACGGAACTCTTGAAGTTACAAACACTCTAAACAACACCGATTCAACAATTGCAAATGCCGGAGAACTTAATCTTGCCGGCCAGAATATGCAAAACAACGGTACAATCAACGGTTCAGGTACTACAAATATCTCAGGAAGCGTCCAAAACAACGGAACTATAGAACAGGATGTTGAGATTACCCAATCCGGTGAATTGACTTCAAGCGCAGACAATATCAAAAATAATATTCTGAACAACGGTGTCTATAATATTACCGGCGGAACAATCGCCAATGCAATTACAGGCTCAGGTGATTTGAACCTCTCAAGCAATATGACGCTCGCAAGTTCAATCACAGGCAACAATATAAATCTCAATAACGGAATTCTGTCATTTGCGCAGAGTGCAGACATTTCAAGCGCAACCCTGAGTGCAAACGGCGGTTCTATTAATCTTCAAAATGATACCATTCAAAATACAAATCTCGGAAATCTCATTCTGAATTCTGATTTGAATTTGATGCTTGACGGAAGTTTTGCAGACATGAAACTTGATACAATTACCGCAAACTCATTCACAAACAATGGCGGTCATAGTATCAATATTTCAAATATTCTTCTTTCATCACCAACGGATAAAACATCATTCAGTATATCTCCTCTTGGTTCTGGAATGAATGATACTGTCAGCACAGCTCTGGCAGGAGCAATTCAATACACTGGAGGCGAAATTGTTTATTCTCCTATATACAAATACAGTGCAAAATATGATCCGGATACTGCATTGTTGAACTTCAACAGAGTCGGCGGCGGCGGTTATAATTCATATAACCCCGGTGTGTTTGCAGGTGCAGTTGCGGCGCAGCTCGGCGGATATCTGACCCAGTTGAATTCTTATGATGAAGCATTCCGTAATATGGATATGTATATGCTGATGACTCAAGAACAGCGTCAGGCTATGAAAATGAGAAATAAATATGCTGCAGCATCAGCAGATTCAAACATTGTATTTGATCCTACAATTACCCAGTATGAAAATAAAGCAGGATGGTTCAGACCATATGCAACTTTTGAAAAAGTTGACCTTAAAGGCGGCCCGACCGTTTCAAACGTAGCATACGGTTCATTCTTCGGTGCAGAATCCGAGATGTATGATCTTGGCCACGGATGGGATGGAATCTGGGGTGTATATGGCGGTTACAACGGCTCTCATCAGGCCTATGACGGAGTCGGAATTTACCAGAACGGCGGTACTTTAGGTGCTATCGGTATGGCTTATAAAGGTAATTTCTTCACCGGCTTGACTGCAAACGTCGGGGCTAACAGCGGTGAAGCAAGCACTATGTTCGGTCAGGACAATTTCACCCTTCTTATGAGCGGTGTTGCTTCAAAATCCGGTTACAACTGGGAACTGGCTAAAGGTAAATTCATTATTCAGCCAAACTTCCTGATTTCATATTCTTACGTAAATACATTCAACTACAGAGACGCTCAAGGTGTCGGCATAGAATCTGACCCGTTGCATGCAATACAAATTGAGCCGGGTATTAAACTTATCGGAAACCTGAAAAACGGCTGGCAGCCATACGCAAGTGTAAGTATGGTTTGGAATATTATGGACAAAACTCAATTCCAGGCAAACTATGTTTCACTTCCCGAATTGAGCGTAAAACCGTTTGTAAAATATGGTGTAGGTGTCAGAAAATCCTGGGGTGAAAGATTCACCGGCTTCTTCCAGACTTACTTCACAAACGGCGGCAGAAACGGTGTCGGCTTGCAGTTAGGTCTGAGATTTATGCTTGGCAAAACGCAAAAGAAATCATTGAACGGCCCTGTTCCGGAATTGAAGAAGACAGTAATTAAAGTCGGAAGAAAGTAAAATTAAAAGCCTCCTTTAAAAAAGGGGGCTTTTTATAATTTAGTCTTTAAACAAATCATAAAAGTGATAAAATTGGAAAGGATTTTTAAGAGTTATTCTCTCCAGAAATTTTACATAAGATTGTTCCATATCCTCAAGAGATGTGAAATTGTGTTTTTGAAGATGTATGGTGTAGGTATCGCCTTTTGTTTTTAGGGCAATGACAAAGTATACCGGCACTTCCATCAATTGCGCTATTTTGAAACTTCCAACCGGAAAGTCAACTTTATGCCCGAAAAGTTCTGCTTCAAAAACCTTTGCATCTCCGCTTTCGCCAATTCTGTCGCCTGCAATAAATGCAACACTTCCTTTGTCCAGACTTTCTTTTAGTTTAATTGATGTGTCTATCCCGATTTCTTCAACATAAAAATAGTTTACAGGAAGTTTTTTGGCTATTTTGCTTATAAAATTATTAAAAACCTGACTTTGAGTTTGACTCAGAAAAATGTTTACTCTAAATTCCGGCCAGAACTCGCTGTTCATAAAAAAACTGCGCATAACATCAGTATTTCCGACATGAGAACATATACAAAACAATCCTTTTTTCTTATAAAAATCATTATAAAAAAGTTCTCTTTCACCTTCTGATGCAAATTTTATTTTGGATTTGTCGAATTTATTTGCAAAAATTTCCACTTTGTCAGCAAGCACAAAAGAATATGACAAAAAATGTTTGAATTGATTGAAAAGAGATGGCTTAATTCCGCAAAGAGGCGAAATTATCGTAAGGTATTTTTTTGAATATTTTCTGATATCTTTTGCGAAAATAAATGTGAAAAATGTCACAACAAAAGCGATTAAATACAGAGCTTTTTTGCCAAAAATTCTGTAAACATACCATGAAAACCACAAACGTTTTTCGCCTGCTGCCTGTTCTTTTATCTGGTACCATTTTTTCATTAAACGCTCAACTCCAGAAGGGTGTAACAATGTCTGCCGACATTTTTGTGCATTACATCAATCTTAATGCCTGCCTGTTCGACCATTGAGGTGAGTTCTTTTTCTGTGTACATTTTGCTTTTTCCGTTAGCCATGCAGGTAAAATATAGTGAAATATGTGAAATTGCAAATGCTGCACCGCCAAACTCCTGATTATCAATTACAGGCTCAAGGATGTAAATTTTTGTGCCTTTTGCGGCTGATTTTTTTATTTTTGTCAGAATTTTTACGACCTGTTCTTCAGAAAAACAATCAAGAAACTGGCTCATAAATACAGCGCCCGACATTGGCGGAAAATCTTTATCAGAAAGAACATCCATACCGTAAAATTTTAATTTATCAGAATTTACATTTTTTTCTGCCATTTCTTTGTTTACAGGTAAATCTATGATATTAACGGGGCATTCCGGATGAAGCTTGAGTGAAATTTTTTCAAATTTGCCTGCATTTCCGCCGATATCAAAAATCTCTGACGGGTTATGCCTGAACATAATTTCAATAACATCTTCAAAACAGTTGTCCGAATAAAAATAGTCAAATTCATACCATGATTTTCTGGCTTTTTCGGGCAACGTCGGAACATGAGGATATATCGTGCTGTCATCAACAAAATATTTTCTCAAGCCTTCCGGCTTTTCGTTTTTGAATGATTTAGTCATTTCGCTTGCGCCAAGATAGCATACATCCCGCATAAAATTGAAGTTATAAATTGTCATTTCATCATGCAAAAAACATTCGCCAAGCGGGGTTAGAGAATATTTTTCATCATCCTCTGTTTTTTCTACGATTCCTGCATAAAATCCTGCCTGCAAAAGCGTAATTGCGGTATATTTTGTGATATTGCATTCTTTTATCAATTCATCCATTGCAGCCGGATTTTTGTCCAGATATTCAAGAATTCCAAAGTCCAGCATTGACGCTACCGCCTGAAACGTGAACGGTGCAAAGGCGATTTTTTGGGCATCAGATAGTGCCGCAACTTTTGAACTTCTTTTCTTACGATTTCTTCTGTATGTAATTTTTGCGTCTTCTTCCATAACCATGGTAATATTTTAGCATGGATATATTCTATTTAGACACTAAAAATTTTTCAGAAAAAGAAATTGATGAAATAACAGCACAATCAGACAGAACTTTTGGTTCTCTAAAAAGGCAAAGGGAATACGCTTTAGGTCGTTTTGTCGTGAATTATATTGCACAAAATTTTTACAAAATTAAATGTCCAAAAATTGAAATCAAAAATAAAAAACCGTATTTTTCTGATTGTAATTTGAATTTCAGCATTTCTCACAGCAAAGATATTGTGCTTGTTGCTTTTGACAGGTTTCCGCTCGGAGCGGATGTAGAATTTATGAGAAGAAGAGATTATGCAAAATTATTTGACTACTACAAGCTTTCGCCTGAATCTAAGGATGCAGAAACTTTCTACAGATTCTGGACGGAATACGAGGCAGAGATTAAACTTCAATCAAAACCGCAATCAACGCTTACAATGAAGATTTTGCCTGAATATATCCTGACTCTTGCAAGCAATCAGTCTTTTGATATAAGGGCAATACTCAGAATATATGAACTCAAAAGCCCGAGCGCAAGCACAAAGCCTAAGGAACTTATGAGTTTAAAGCTTGTTAATGCCAGCATTCCGAACGAAAATACAGTTGTTATGCAGGAAATAAACACTGCATCATTGGAATTTTTTGACCCGTTAAATCTGAAAACCGAATAATCAAGCCCGAAACCTGTTATCAAAAATATTGCAAGGATATGGAACAGGTTTATATCTCCAAGAATGCTTACGGATGAAATTGCAAACACGCTGGATAGAACCGACGGAATAATAATTTTGTGCGCATTTTTGAACGAAAAAATAAACCCTAAAATTACGTACAAAATCAAGAATATCGGTATCAAAATTTCAAGACATACAATTCTTACCTGTTTTATTCCTTCCGAAATATTATATGGCAGGTTTATGTATTTTATTCCGTCTGTTCCTTCCAGAATTTCAGGGTTTTGGAAATCATATACAATCATAATTGAATGGTTGTCATCAATTAAAAATTCTTTAAGTCCGTTGATATTTTCAAGTCCTTCCTGCGGGGCAAAAGTTTTGGAAAAAATTTGCAAATTTGCGGATTCTTCTTTTGTCAGGAAATCAGAAAATGCTGAAAGCTTTTTGTCATAAAGTATTTTAACTAAATTTTTATTTTCATTCTGTCGTTTTTCTGACGGAATAAATCTGCTCAGTGAATAGTATGCAATATTATTTTTCAATAATTTTTGGGCGATTTGTTCTTCTTTTTCGAGAATACTTTCAAGGCTGTTTCCTTCAACCACAATGAATGAAGTGTTTGAGTTTCTGCCGGTGACTTCCTGATACAGTTTTTCCGCCGTCATCATTTCTTTAGAAGGTCTGTACATATCTCTTATGTCGTCGCTGAAGTTCAGTTTGAGCATTCCGGCAGCAATCACAAGAAAAATAACAATCAGAATTTTCTTGCTGAATTTAAAATTAAAAATATGTTTTGAGGTTTGAGGCGGAAGAAGTTCGTAAAACAAAACAACTATAAAATAAACCGTTATCAAACCTGCCGAAGTAAACACCGCAATCTGTTTTAACAATTCAATCCCCGAAAGTGCCAGCATAAAAAGTGCGCATACAGTAGATAGCATGCTGACAGTCAGGCTTTTGACGACTTTTTTTATGTCGGATTCCATAAGATAATGAAGCGAATAATCCACGCAAATTCCGATTAATGTGGTTGAAAATACAAATGTCAAAACGTGAATAGATTCAAATAAAAGTGACGTAGTACAATATCCGACCCCCATTCCGAGTGCAAGACTTGTCAAAATAGGCAGAAGAATTTTTAATGATCTGAAATACCAGAGGACAAGCCCGCCGACAAATATTGTTGATATTATACATATCCAGTTAATTTCATTCATGGAGCTTTCGCTTGCATAAT
>CALUTA010000079.1 GCA_944323585.1 Candidatus Gastranaerophilales bacterium | reverse complement strand
AAAATAAAAGTTATCCTTTTGAGTGGTGAAAAAATCCGCAAAAAAGGTTATACTTACAAAGTAAGCTTGTTATATCCAGGCACTTTTTCGGGGTTGCGACAAGATTTTTTCTTTTGCGGTTTGGTTTAAAATATAGCAAGCTTATCCCCTATAAAAATCAATTTTATAACTAAATATAAGTTACATCTTTAATACTATGTACAATTTATAAATATCAATGGTTTTCACGTTTGATATACTAAGGCTTGGCAGAAATGACAGGTCTTTTTTTTATGCCTAAATCTCTAAAACCGGTATATCTTTTTCCATTTTTATTTCAAACTCAGTACCTTCGGGAATAAAGACTTCATTCCCCGGCATAAAGAAAGCCACAATCGGCGCAATCAAAAGATCAGCCGTCTGCAATAGTGCTCCCGTCAAAAAATAAAACGGCTTCACAACAGTATCAACACACTCATCAGCTGTTGTTTTGCAGGGGTCTTTGTATATGGTGTGAATTATTCCGTCATTAGCCGTATCCGCCAGATTGTCCTTGTAATTCGACGGAATAGCAACTGCGCCAAACAAAACACCTTTTTTATTCATTTTAGTAATGTATGCTTCGGCAGGATATATAACATTTTCCAATTTTACATTCTTTATCAACACTTTCAAAGTTCCGCTGCCGCCGCCTTTTCGTGGAGGTTTATTTTTAACTATTTCACCGGTAAACACAAGTTTCATCGGATCTTTTTGCATAAAGACTCTTTCAGGATACAAAGTTTCAAACTGAACTTCAGATCCTCCGGTTGACTCATAAGACATTGGCTGCAAAGATTTAACCTCAAATGTGCGGCCTTTTTCTATCATCATTGCAGTAAGCTCTCTACCTGCAAGACATTTGTATGTTGTCTTAAAAGCCTCCATCGTTCCGCTTCTTTGAACCAAAATCGGATTGTCAGGACACGAAGATGACGTTGTTTCATCTTCATCCACAAGATTAACAACACTTTTATCATCCGTTTTCGTGTCCTTATCATCCTCTGCTGCCTTAGTGTCTGATGAAGGAATTGCCTCATCAAGAGGTGCGGCCTTTTTTTCAAAGGAGTCCTCTTTAGAGTATTCAACCGGTGCAGCTAACGGTAATCGTGCGATTTCGGCAGCCGGAGTGCTCTCTTCAGAAAAACACGGGGTAAATATATTTGAGAGTATCGCACTTAGCAATAAAACTTTAAAAACATTTTTCATTTGTTTTATTCCTTCAACATAATATGGGGGGTAAATAACAATCTATCTTCAAGATATCAATTTCATAGCTTGAGTATATCCATAATGTCCCAAACATATTTTTTAGCAATCATTTAAAAAAACGATTACAAGAAAAATATTTGTGTAAATAACAAATAAAAATATTCAATTAACCCGAAACACAGTATCTTAAGCCTAAAACACCCGAATATTGTCCGCAGGGACAGGTTAATTTTTGTTTTTAAATTACGATATTGAAATCACCACATACGATATATGCAAAAAAATGATTTATGTGGTAGAATAATGTTGTTGAGAAATAAAGAAGGGAAACAGCAATGACAAAATTTAGATATCTTGTACCTGTATTAATTTTATCATCAGTTTTGGGAATAACAGCAGCAACAGGGGCAGGCGTAACAAACGGCGCAGGAATAAACCTTGAAAATCCGCTTATTTCAGTAGCAGCACCGGCCGCAACAAGGACTTATTTGAATGTTAATCCGCTTGATATGGTCAATAATCCGTCTTTTTACCTCAACAAATATGTAAGAATAAAAGCAAAATTTGACAAATATTCAACACTCGGACTTGATTACAAACCTGCAATGAAAAGTTCGGAAGATTACATATCATTTTTAATCCAGCGTCCTGACGTGCTTGACCACAATGTTCCTTTGTCAGAACTAAAAATATTCATCAAGCGTACAGAAGCAGAAAAACACATAGACCTTGACGCAGGAGATGAAATTGAATTCGCAGGCAAAGTATTTTCAAATGCACTCGGAGATGTATGGATGGATGCAGAACAGTTCAAGGTTCTGAGTACAAAAGCAAAAACCGACAAAAAATAATTAGTGTTTACTATAACAACCCAAAACACATTTTGAGGAGTTAGAGAATGACTGAAGCAGAACAAAACAAAAAATATTTAACAATCCACGGGCATTTTTACCAGCCTCCAAGGGAAAATCCATGGCTTGAAGCTATTGAGCTTCAGGACAGTGCGCTTCCTTTCCATGACTGGAACGAAAGAATAAACAAAGAATGCTACAATCCTAACTCCGTTTCAAAAATCGTAGACAGCAGAAACAGAATTCTTGATATTGTAAACAACTATGAACATATAAGTTTCAACTTCGGCCCGACGCTTCTTTCGTGGATGGAGCAGTTTGCGCCATTGACGTACGAAAGAATCATCAAAGCAGACATAGAAAGCATTGCAGAACATGAAGGACATGGCAATGCAATGGCGCAGGTTTACAACCACATAATCATGCCGCTTGCAAACGAAAACGACAAAATTACTCAGGTAAAATGGGGGATAAAAGATTTTGAATACAGATTCGGCAGAAAACCCGAAGGCATGTGGCTTGCAGAAACCGCAGTTGATGATGATACTCTGAGAGTTCTGGAAGAAAACGGAATTAAATTTACTGTATTGTCGCCTTATCAGGCTTTAAAAATCAGAAAAGAAGGCGATAAGGAATGGACTGATGTAAGCTGGGGCAATATAGACCCTGCACGTTCTTACAGATATTACATAAAATCAGCTCCGGGCAAATTTATTGATTTATTCTTTTATGATGGTGCAATATCCAAATCTGTTGCGTTTGACGAGCTTTTGAAAGACGGAAACAAGTTTGCAAAAAGATTAAGGGACGGTGTATCCGACTGCCGTGACTATCCTCAGCTGGTGAACATTGCAACAGACGGTGAAAGCTACGGTCATCACACAAAATTCGGCGATATGGCTTTAGCTTATGTTTTGCAGATTAAAGCAAAAGAAGAAGGCTTTACAATTACAAACTACGGCGAATATCTTGACAAATGCCGAAGCGATTATGAAGTAGACATAAAACAGGCTTCAAGCTGGAGCTGTTTCCATGGAGTCGGGCGCTGGAAAGAAGACTGCGGATGTTCTACAGGCGGACACCCCGGCTGGAATCAGAAATGGAGAAAACCATTAAGAGATGCGCTTGATTACCTGAGAGATGAACTGGCAAAACTCTTTGAAGCGGAAGGTCCCAAGTATTTCAACAAAAACTGCTGGGAAGTACGCAACAACTATATTGACGTTATTCTTGACAGAAGCTCGCTGAGTGTCAACAAATTCCACAAAGAAAATTTTCTCCCGAATCTTTCAGATGAAGACAAAGTCAAAGCTATGGAATTACTGGAAATTCAGCGTCAGGCACAATTGATGTACACAAGCTGCGGATGGTTCTTCTCTGAAATTTCAGGTATTGAAACCGTTCAGATTATGAAATATGCAGCACGTGCAATGCAGCTTGCAGCTGTATTTACAAAGCAGGATTATGAAACCCGCTTCACAGAAATATTAGCGGATGCCAAAAGTAATATAACTGAATACGGCACAGGCAGAGATATATTCAACAACTTTGTCAAACCGTCAATAGTTACCACAAAACAAGTGGCAAGTTTGTGGGCAATATCATCACTCTATCAGGATTTTGAAGATGAAGAAGATGTTTATTGCTATTCTGTTACCAGAGATGATTATCAGAAAGTACAGAAAGGAAATTCTAATTTTGTTGTCGGACATATAGAACTCCGCTCAAGAATTACACTTCAAAAATCAAACCTGATGTTTGCGCTTATGCAATACTCAGGAGGCGACTTCCACTGTGCGATTAAAGAATATTCTGACGACTTTGAATATAACAAGATGAAAAATGATCTTATCAAGACATTTATGCTCAATCCTTTAACCGAAATTATCCGTGCACTGGACGAAAACTTCGGCAAGGATTACTTCACACTCAAAGATATCTTTATTGAAGAAAGACGCAAAATTCTGCAAAGACTTCTTAAAGATAAAATGGAAAAATTTGCGCAAATCTATCAGGATATGTATGACGAAGGCAAGGGCTCAATTTATCATATGCAGACACTGGGCCTTGCAATCCCCGATGAATTCAAGATTGCGGCAGAATACGCTCTCAGCCGCAAATTTAATGAACTTATAGCGGATTCAAACGGATTTGTTGAACCTGCGGTGCTTCAACAGGCTATGGATATTAATCTTGAAGCAAAATCAATGGGAATTAAGCTTGATAAACAGCCTTCCAACAACATCTTCAGCAAAAAAATACGACAGAATATAAACAGGCTTGCTTACAGCTTTGAAATTCAACAGGCGGATGTTGTACTTGAACTCTTTGAATATATTGAAAAACTTGAGCTTGAAGTTGATATTTCAGAAGCTCAAAATATATTCTTCTCCAAAATCTACCTGAATATAGGAGAAATTATAGAATCAAGCCAGAATTCCAACAGAAAAAGCGACAAACGCTTTGTTGAAATGCTTCTGGATATCGGTACAAAATTAAATATCAATACAGAGTTTTACAGAGCAAAACTTGTTAAGGCTTAAATTTTACCAGTCATAGGAACCGTATTTTTTATACAAATCTATTGTATGCGCAATTTTGTGTTCAACGGATGCTATTTTCTTATGAACTTCAGGATCATTTGTCTTTTGTTTTAGAAGCTGCAATTCAAGGAGGTCTTCTTTTGCTTTGCGAACACGCTGTTTGGCATTTTCTCTTTCCATAAAAAGCCAGCCTTCAAATCCGCATCCCGGAGGCACAATGGACCACGGAGTTGACGGACAATGACGGCATAAAACAGGCCTCTCCTCATAAATTGAACACATATTATTATCAAGCAGATATTTACATCCGTAAAAAGTTAATTTTCCTTCCTCATAGTTCCCGTCTTCTTTTAAAAGAGCAATAACATTGTCAACAACCTCTGCATCAACTTTTCTGGCATCTTCTATGGATGGATACGGCACAAAAATTCTTAAAAATTCACATGCGCCTTCATCATTTTCAGCCTGAAGTTTTAGCAATTCTTCATAAGGTTTGGATGTTGTAACGACTCTGCAGCATCTTCCGCACATGTTACAGAGCTCCTGCGGTCTGCGAGCAAGATATGTGTCTTCATAAGTTCCCATAACACAATTATAGACAAAACTAATTCAAGAAAAAAGCTGCTTAACATTTCTTAATTTTCAAAAAATTAAAGCAATTAATTTCCACAAAACAACTTTATATATATAAGTAGTTTTTAAATAAGGTAGTGTTATGACATCAGTACAGAATCAGGGAAATCAGCAAATACAAACAATTCAACCGCAAATAAAGCCTCAAATACAGGCTCAACCGGCACAGCAGGCACCTGCGCAAGTTATTCAGCCGCCACCGCTTATTGCGTCGCCAAATAACTATGCAACAGCGCCTGCAGTGCAAACAGCCCCACCGCCGAGCTATGCAGGCGTAAATATCCAAATATACAATCCGTCAGTCGGTATTCCGAACATTAATCCGACGGGCAATATGCCTCAATCGCAGGCTTTGCCGGGGATTGCATATCCTTCA
Source organism: Candidatus Gastranaerophilales bacterium (assembly GCA_944323585.1). Taxonomy (GTDB): domain Bacteria; phylum Cyanobacteriota; class Vampirovibrionia; order Gastranaerophilales; family Gastranaerophilaceae; genus Scatenecus. The sequence goes on along the minus strand of CALUTA010000079.1, from coordinate 1,150 downwards.
AACTATTATACACAAAATTACGGACTTCCTCAAAATGTAATTCCTCAGGGAGGAATTGTTGCACAGGGCGGTCAGGGCGGAAACGCTACCATCAATAATTACGCTGGCGGTATCTCAGACGGTTCTGCCAACGGAAGCAGTAAAGCTTTAACCGACAATAATGCAAATAATACTAATAATAATGAAAATGCATCCAATATAACAACAACTTCCACAACGACAAAAGAAACAAACGAAACGACCAAAACAGAAACCAAGAAAAAAACAGAAAAAAGAAAAGTTGTTGAATTAACAGATCAATATATCAAAAATCTTGAAAACTACCTGAACAGTCAGGATAAAGAAGTCCGAATGATGGGTGCAAAAGAAGTAATTGCACGGCTTCAGGAAGACGACAGCCGAAAAGACGACCCTGCACTCACAGCATTAATCAATAAAATGCTTCAGGACCCGTCGCAGGAAATAAGAATTCTTGCCTTGAGCATGCTGGATTCCCGAACCTGCACAGGAAACGATTACACTGTGAATGTTTTGAAAAAGATGCAGAATTCACAGACCGGCTACGGACAGGACGCAATGCAGGCAACCAATATTCTTCTCAAAATGTCAGGCAACGTAGTGGAAAAAGAATTTGAAGTTCCGGAAAACTCCGCTAAAAAATAAGGTTTTAGATTATGAGTATAGTAAGCGCAGTAAAAAACAATTATGGTAAATATATAGCAAAAGGTGTAGGCGCACTCGGGCTGGGGCTTGTGCTGCGTGATGCGCACAATATCGGAAAACTTCAGGCTGACGTTACATCTCAAACAATAGACGGAGATGTAAGCATGGATTTGTTTGAAAACTCTCAGCGTCTGGATTCTCCAAGCCTTTTAAAAAGTGAAGTTAAAGATAAAATTTTCAAATGGCAGCTCGGAAGCAACTTCTTAAGTTTCTTTAATTCTGCTGCCGGATATTTTTCAGGCTTATTCTCAATGATGGCAGAAAGTGTAGTGCCTCTGGGGCTGTCTGCGGTTGCTCTGCTTGCTAAAGGCAAAAAACTTGCCTGCGGAAGCGCAATCGGTCTTGCAGCTTATGCCGGCTTCAGCCTGATTAAAGACGGACTAGGAATAGGCTCGCCCAAGTACCTGAGGAAATAGCCGCAGTTTAA
>CALUTA010000078.1 GCA_944323585.1 Candidatus Gastranaerophilales bacterium | reverse complement strand
ATTATGATACCGCCGTTGCAACAGGAGCGTAAGCGGATGGAGCGAAGCAATCTTTGATTGCACAGGCGGTTAATAATTAAAAGTAATTAAATTAAGAGGAAATAAAAATGACAGTAAAATTTGAAGGACAAGACAGACGTCAGGCAAAATTGAACAAAATTTTACCGGAATACGGCTTCAAATCTTTAGAAGAAGCTCGTGACCTTTGTTTGTCAAAAGGCATTGACGTTGACAAAATTGTTAAAGGAATTCAGCCTATCGCATTTGAAAATGCTGTTTGGGCTTACACTTTAGGCGCAGCTATTGCATTGAAAAAAGAAGCAAAATCAGCTGCAGAAGCTGCAAGTTTAATCGGTGAAGGGTTACAGGCATTCTGTGTTCCAGGATCCGTAGGCGACACAAGAAAAGTAGGACTTGGTCACGGAAATTTGGCAGCTATGCTTTTGAGAGAAGAAACTAAATGCTTCTGCTTCCTTGCAGGCCACGAATCTTTCGCTGCAGCAGAAGGTGCTATCGGTATTGCAAGAAACGCTAACAAAGTTAGAAAAGAACCTTTGAGAGTAATCTTGAACGGTCTTGGAAAAGATGCAGCCTACATCATCTCAAGAATCAACGGTTTCACCTCAGTTGAAACTAAATACGATTACAAAACAGGCGAATTGAAAATCGTTAAAGAACAACCGTTCTCAGACGGCGAAAGAGCAAAAGTTAAATGCTATGGTGCCGATGATGTTTCAGAAGGTGTTGCAATCATGATTCACGAAGGCGTTGATGTTTCTATCACAGGTAACTCAACTAACCCGACAAGATTCCAGCATCCTGTTGCAGGTACTTATAAAAAATGGTGCTTCGAAAACGGAAGAAAATACTTCTCAGTAGCATCAGGCGGCGGTACAGGGAGAACTCTTCACCCTGATAACGTTGCTGCAGGCCCTGCTTCTTACGGTATGACGGATACTATGGGCAGAATGCACGGTGATGCTCAATTTGCAGGTTCATCTTCAGTTCCTGCTCACGTTGAAATGATGGGTATTATCGGTATGGGCAACAACCCGATGGTCGGTGCAACAGTTGCAGTTGCAGTTGCTGTCGCAGGCGCGCTTAACAACTAATTGTTGCTTAATAAAATATCTAAAAAAGGCGGATTTTGTCCGCCTTTTTTATTATGAAGTTTTGTAAGAATAAAATGGAACACTAGCAAAAAAAAATATGTTCATGATTATATATGAATAACAAGAATTAAGGAGTGTACATGAAGATTTCAGCAATTCAGCCTAATTATGTAAACAGATTTTCGTTCAGAAATAACGGACAGCAGACAGTTACAACACCGCAAACACCGGTTGAAAATAAAAGCGAAGGACTTAGCAAAAATGCACAGACAGCAATAGGAGTCGGAACAGGTATTGTGGTTCTGGCTGGTCTGGTTTATGCGGGTTACACAGGAAAGTTGGGTGCTAAAATACAGAAATTTCTCGGAGGAGTAAAAAAAGAAGCATCTAAAGCTGCAGAAAACCTTGGGACAGAAGCAAACCCTAAAAAAACATCAGCAAAAGGAACAACAAAAGCCGGCTCAGGCAAAATTGACACTGAGGACGTAACTTCCAAAAAATCACCGGAAAAAACTCAGGACTCCGGGTCTGCAAGTGCAAATAATGAAGTGGAACCTGTCAAAATTGAGACAGATGAAGCTAAACCTAAAAAAGATATTCTTAACGGTATAGATGTTGAAGATGCCGAGGTTGTGGAAGAAATCCCTTATAAATTGACGGCTGCCGAATTGCAAAATTTACCGCATGAACAGAGTTTTGCCAAGTTTAAAGACGATATAAATACAATAGTTGGAAATAATGATGATTTTAAAAAATTTAACGAAAGTTTAGAAAATTATCTTGCAAATCTGGATATAGATTTGGATAATTTGGAACTAACAAAAGAAAACGTAGAATTGTTTGACTTTTTGGTTGGGAAATCAATTGAAAAATTCAGCAAAGAATTGGATAATTCGGGGGAACTAAATAACTTAAAACTTGACCGTTCGGCTGCTAAGCTTGCACTTGGTGATACAGAATCTGCGCGCAGTCTGGTTATGGATGTAATTAATTCAGGTAAGATGGACGATACAAGAGTTGAAGCTTTCATGAAACTCAGAGATATTTGCGAAGCCTCAGGAAATATAGATGAAAGTTCAAAAATTTTGGATGAAGCTATGAACGGCGATGCCCAGAAAATTAATGAGCTAAAAGAAAAAGTTAATAAGATATATGAAAGTAAAACTGCAACCGTAAAAAATTTTACACCGGAAGAAAAAGAAGTTTTACAGCAATTTTCTGATGCAACTTTTTACTATGATTCAATGTTCAAAAATTTGCGGGATGTTTACGGCGAAACATATGAAAACGGTGTAATGAACAGATTAAGAGATATTATGCGTGACGCATTTAATTTTTATAATGAAAAAAATATAAAAGCAGCGATTGAATAGTCGCTGCTTTTTAGTAAAAACGCAATTATCTCTAATGCACAAAATGATAAGTTGTCATTCTGAATCTGAATAGCATGCGCTCAGAATGACAGTAAGGCGAAGAATCTCATAGTCCATCAAGGGATAATTGTGAAAAAATATATCGTCCGATCTAGTTTATGAGTCGTTTCTTCTGGCATTGAGTATCAGATTTTTGACCGCAATTTCAAGCGCTTCTGTTTCACTTACGTTGTGTTCTGCGGCATAGTCTTTAATTCTCTGGATTGCGGCCTCGCTTAATCTTCTGTTAAACGGGATTTTTTTATTTTCACATTTTCTTCCGGCGCCGTCACGTTTTCCGCCCCATCCGCAGCCTTTGCCTTCGCCGCCGTGGCAATGTCCTTCGCCGTGCCCATGGCAGTGGCGTTCACCTTCGTGGCCTTCGCAATGATGTCCTTCTCCGTTATGGCAGCCTTCTCCGTGGTGACATCCTTCGTGATCATGATTACAATGTTCGTTCATTTTAATACCTCCTTATATAAATCATGATAACTCTGATTTTGATTTTGTCAATACATAATCAAGATAAGATTTTGTTTCAAAAATTTTATGTTTGTTTTAGAATAAGAAATAGGGAATTATTGTTTGAGGATTCTTCGCCGGATTGTCATTCTGAGGCCTTAGCCGAAGAATCTTTTAAACCGGTTCAGCATATAAATATTAATGGGAGATAAAAATGGCTAAAAACAGAATTGGAATTGATGTTGGCGGTACGAACGTAAAGATTGCGCTTGTAGATACAAAAGGTAAAATTGTTTATTCAAATTCTGTCCCGACACGTGCGGAGATGGGTTATGAATACACTGTAAACAACATCAAACAGGCAATTTACGATTTACTCAAAGAAACAAAGTTAACTACAAAAGATATCGAAGGAATCGGATTTGGATTCCCGGGACAGGTTGATTATAAAGCCGGAATTGTAAGAAACGCTCCGAATATCCCGGGATGGGTGGAAGTTCCGATTGCAAAACTTATTGAAGATGAATTTAAAATTCCGACACGTGTTGATAACGACGTAAGATGTGCAGCTTTAGGCGAATTGAAATACGGTGCCGGAAAGGGCTGTGAAAATATGATTTGTATAACAGTCGGAACTGGTATCGGTTCAGGCTTAATCATCAACGGCAAACTTGTTAGAGGCGCATCAAACGCAGCGGGCGAAATCGGTCATATAAAACTTCAAATGCATGACGGGCCGATTTGCGGATGCGGAGATACAGGATGTCTGGAAGCTTTTGCATCAGGTCCTTCAATCGTTGCGATGGCTGAAGATTATATCAGAGGCGGCAAGTCTACCAAATTTCGTGAAATGGCAAATGGCGGACAGATTACACCATATTTGGTCTGCGAAGCAGCAAAAGCAGGAGATCCTGTTGCACAGAGAATTTTCACTATTATGGGCGAATACATAGGAATCGGTCTTGCAAGCGTTGTAAACCTGTTAAATCCTGAAAGAATTATTATCGGCGGCGGTGTTGCTGATGCCGGCGATATTCTTATCGCTCCTTTGACCGAAACTTTGAAAAAACGCGCAATGAAAATTGCAGGATCAGCAGTAGAAGTTGTTCCGGCACAGCTTGGAAATACGGCAGGCGTTATAGGTTCAAGTCTTTTGATTGAAAGCTAAGTTTTTATTATAACTTGCAGACTCATATTTAGCCAAAACGGCGGTTCAATTTTAGAACTGCCGTTTTGGTAATTTGTAATCAGAAAAAATTATTCAGCTAAAATCTTTTTAAATTCTTCGATTTTTGCGGTTGAATCGCTTTCAAAATAAATTCTTAACAGCGGTTCCGTTCCGCTCGGGCGCACAAGAACCCAGCTTGAATTGTCTGAAAGATATAATTTAACTCCGTCTTTAAAATCTTTTTTCGAGATTTTGTAATCCCCGATTTGTTCAAGATTTTTGAAAGTTTCAAGAACTTTTTTAACTTCATCCGAATTGGAAACTTTTTTGTCAATTCTGTCGTTAAAAAATTTGCATCCGGCAAAATTTTCAAGCTCTTTTTGCAATTCGGTTAAGGATTTATTTTCGTAAGCCATAGCTTCAAGTACAAGCAGGTTTGCAAGAATTCCGTCTTTTTCCGGAATATGCCCCTGAATACTTAAGCCTCCGCTTTCTTCCCCGCCGATTATCGGGTTAAATTTTCTCATTGCTTCTCCCACATGTTTGAAGCCGACAGCGGTTTCAATCACATCTACGTCAAGCTTTTCCGCTGCTTTGTTCAGCATAAGGCTTGCACCGACAGTTTTAACGAGAGAGCCGGTCAGGTTTTTATGTTTTTTCAGATGAATAAGTAAAATCGCAATAATTTCATTCGGAGTTACATACTCGCCCTGTTCATTAATAACACCGAACCTGTCAGCGTCGCCGTCGTTTGCAAAGCCGATTGAATTTGTTTCTGATTTAACTTTTCCAATCAGTTCTTTTAAATATTTAGGCTTTGGTTCCGGCATTCCGCCTCCGAAATTTTTGTCGTGCCATAGATGCAAACTTTCAAACTTTATTCCGTGAAGCGTCAAAAGTTTGTCAAAATATCCTATGCTCGCTGAATAAAGTCCGTCAAAAATTATGTTTGTTTTAAGAGTTTTAATTTTTTCAAAATCAATCAAACTTTCAAGATGTTTAAAATAATCTTTGCTGAAATCATATTTTTCGATTTTGCCGTCAGCGAATTTTTCAGGCTTGTCTTCAAGATATGAAACTATTTCGTCCGTAATTTCAGAAGTTGCAGGCCCTGCGTAATCCGGAATGAATTTAATTCCCAAATATTCAGGCGGGTTGTGTGAGGCTGTAAACATCAAAGCGCATGCATTGAGATGTTTGGCATTATAAGCAAGTACAGGTGTCGGAACAACTTTGTCGCTGTACAAAACTTTAAATCCCATTTGGGACAAAATTTCTGTTGCAAGATAAGAAAATTCATCCGCCATATTTCTCGGATCGTACCCGATTATAATTTTTTTTGAAGCTCCGAAGTTTTTGTAAACATATTTCCCGACAGCATTGCAGACCTTTGTAACATTGTCTTTGTTAAAATCTTTTCCGACTATAGCTCTCCAGCCGTCCGTTCCGAATTTAATCCCGTCCATAATTAATTGCCCTTTTATTTTGTGTTTGATATAATTATAAAAAAAATACGGAGTTAAGTAAATAATGGATTTTTCATCTGTCGAAAGAATTGCATATCTTGGTCCGAGAGGATCTTTTTCGGAAATGGCGGCGGATATATTTTGCGGAAAATACAACATTCATCCTTATCCTGAGCCTGTGAATACAATCCGGCAGGTTATAGAATACGTTGACGAAAATCCAAATGTTCTGGGTGTAATTCCGCTTGAAAATTCAATAGAAGGCTCTGTGAGAGAATCCCTTGACCATTTGATGATGACAATAAATCCGAATGTCAAAATCCTTTCTCAGACCGTAATGCCGATAAGACACTGTCTTTTGTCACGCAATACGGAATTTTACAGCATAACCGGAGTTATATCACACCCTCAGGCGCTTGCACAGTGTCAGAACTTTATTCATGACGAAATGCCGAGGAACCTTAACCTGATTGAAGCATCGAGTACGGCTGAGGCGGCCAGAAGTCTTGCTAATTACAATCTTACATATGCTGCAATAGGCAGTGAAAAAACTGCTGAACTTTATAATTTGAATATATTGAAAGAAAATATAAATGATGACAAATCCAATCAAACAAGATTTGCCCTTATCGGAGATTTTGAAACGGAAGTAACAGGGCACGACAGAACTTCTCTGATTTTTGCAACCGAAAACAAACCGGGGGCCTTGCTGGAAATTTTACATATTTTCTATCAGAATAATATAAATCTTTCATATATAGTTTCAAGGCCTTCCAAAATAAAATTCGGGGATTACAATTTTATCGTGAATTTTGACGGACACGTAAAAGAATCTAAAATTTTGAATACATTAAAACAAATTAAAGAAAAAACAACGTTTATGAGATTTTTGGGTTCATACGAAAAATAAATAAGTTCTCAAAAACAGCCTCTTGACAATTTTTAAAATTACGTGTTATATTTGGTTGTTGCGTCTTATTAAAATAATTAATTTACAGTAGAGGTTCATCAAATTTGTCAGAAAGGAAAATATGACAAATTCAATGATACCTTATTCATTTGCTCCTGGTACAAAAGCAAAAGCTCAGGAAGTAAACGCTAATTTTGTAGCACTGGCCGATAAAATTGATGAAAATAATGCAACAGCTATGCATTATAACAGCAGTGCAACAGTAAGCGGAAATATGACTTTTACCAAGCCGATAGTTTCGAGCGGTATATTTAATGTTACACAGGGGAATTTGACAGTCAAAAATCTCACAAACGGAGGTTCG
>CALUTA010000077.1 GCA_944323585.1 Candidatus Gastranaerophilales bacterium | reverse complement strand
GGAACCAGAAGAAGCGGTTCAAATTGCTTTTTAATACCTAACCATAACAGGAATAAACAAATTGCTATCATTATCGGGGATCCGAATTGATGAAGAAATTGTTCAAACCCGCTTGTAATTGACGGATCAGCAGGTTGTATAAAGTTTGCAATACCTGTTGACTGCCAGAGTTTATATAAACTGTCTGCAATATTCATGATTCTTTTTCCTTATTATCTTACTTAACCTATTGTAACAAGCTCCTGACCTGTTTTAACCTGATTTCCGGGTTCAATCTCAACCGATTTTACAACCCCTGAAAGCGGTGATTTAATTTCTGTTTCCATTTTCATTGCTTCAATAACAGCAATAACATCACCTTCCTGAATTGTATCACCGACTGCTACAAGAACCTTTAGAACAGTTCCCGGAAGTGCAGCATTAACAGGTTTTGCTTCACCTGTTGAGGTGTGGCTGGCTTCAATACCCGCCTTGATATCAATATCATAAAGTTTTCCGTTAACAGTAGCTTTCTTGCCTTCAATTGCAACAGCATATTTTTTGCCGTTGACAGTAACTGTATAACCGTTTGAAGAAGATTCTTCTTTAAGTTCACCGGCTCCGGGTTCACATTTTCTAACCCCTATTGTACCTTTTCCTTCAAGGAACAAAATACCTTTTTCCTTACATGCGGCAGAAATAAAGATATTTTCATCATTAACAGGCAAACCGGCCTCTTCAAGACGTTTTGTTGCTGCAGCAATTCCTTTTTCAGGATCTCTGTCATTTATGTCAACAACAAGTTCTGTTGTAGGCTGAAGATTAAGCTGTTCTGATGCAATCTTAACAATTTCAGCATCAGGTTCGCACGGAGTTTTTCCAAAATAGCCGAGAACCATTTTGCCGTAACCTTCAGCAATTTTTTTCCATTTGCCGAACATAACGTTATTAAATGCCTGCTGGAAATAGAACTGTGAAACTGGTGTTACAGATGTACCAAAACCGCCTTTTTCAACAACTTCTTTCATAGCTGCAACAACTTCCGGATATTTATCCATCAAATTGTTATCTCTGAGCATCTGTGTATTAGCGGTCAAAGCTCCGCCCGGCAATGGTGACTGGATAATCATCGGATTAACAGCAAGAGCTTCCGGCGGAAGGAAATAATCTTTCATACATTCTTTGAATACTTCTTCTGTTTCAAGGATTTTTTCAATATCTACACCCAGATCATAATCTGTGCCTTTAAGAGCATGCCACATAGAAACGATATCCGGCTGTGCTGTTCCGCCTGAAACCGGTTTCATAGAAAGATCAATACCGTCAGCCCCGCCGTCAAGAGCAGCAAGATAAGCCGCAAGTCCTGTGCCTGCAGTTTCATGAGAGTGGAATCTGATATGAGCATCAGCACCTAAAATTTCTCTTGTTCTTTTTATTGTTTCATAAACTTTTCTAGGATTAGAAGTTCCTGAAGCATCTTTAAATGCGAGACTATCAAAAGGAATTCCGGCATCAAGAATATTTCTCAAAACTTTCTCGTAAAAAGCAACATCATGTGCTCCTGTGCAGCCTATCGGAAGTTCCATCATTGTAATTGTAACTTCATGCTTCAAACCGTTATCTCTTATACACTGACCTGAATAAATAAGGTTATTCACATCATTTAGGGCATCAAAGTTTCTGACTGTTGTAACACCATGCTTTTTAAACATTTTGGCATGGAGGTTTATAATATCTCTGGGCTGAGAATCCAACCCTACAACGTTCACACCCCTTGCAAGCGACTGAAGATTGATATCAGGGCCTACAGCTGCTCTGATTTTGTCCATTGTTTCAAATGCATTTTCATTGCAGTAAAAAATCGGTGACTGAAATCTTGCACCGCCAGCGACTTCAAAATGCTTTAGCCCTGCATTTACAGCAGATTGCAAGGCCGGAATAAAGTCATCAACGAAAACTCTTGCTCCGTAAACAGATTGAAACCCGTCTCTGAATGAGGTATCCATTACCTTAATAAGCTTTTTTCCCATAACATATATCCTTTCATCTTACTAAAAATCACACTAACCACGTGCTTTTGCAACTGCAATAGCAACAGCCACGGCTTCATCCTCAGATACATTTGAACGTTTGCCCGGTTTTTCAATAATTTCAACTTCTTCAGGAAAAATTTTGTTCAACTGTCTGACGCACCAGGACATTGCATCCATAACCCATACCATAATGGTTAAAAATGCAAATACAAATCCCATCCCGATAGCCATAAGAATGAGACCTTCTTCAAGTAATACCCAAAAATTTTCTGTCATAATATATCTCCTATGGTTAATACAATATTTTTATCCTCGCATTCAAGCCTCAATGCCCCTGAATCATCAACGGAGGAGGCAAGTCCTGTTATAATTCGGCCAGGCAAACTGACACTAATTATTTTATCCAAAAAACATGCTCTCTTTAAATAATCATCTTTTATAAATATAAAGCCTTCTTGCAAAAAATTATCATAATCCTCCCAAAATATAGAAAGGAGTTTATCAAGAAAAACTTCTTTTGAAGGGCAAGAGGACTTGATTTCCAGAGCAAGCGATGTTACTTCTTTGTCTGCAACCTGTAAAACACTGTTTTTCGAAGCAGAAATATTTATTCCAAAGCCCAATACCAACCCTTTAAAAGAGGTTCCCTGCATAACTGTCTCGCAAAGAATCCCTGCAATTTTTTTACCATTAATCTGTACATCATTAGGCCACTTTATCTCAGGCTTTAATCCGTAAAATTCCAAAGATTTGCATATACAAACAGAAAGGTATTGGGTAAGATTAGAATATTTTTCATCAAAAACAGCAGATGGTTTGAGGACAATAGTAACAAATAAATTTCCATCTCCCAAATCTATCCATTTTCGATTTAGTCTGCCTCTTCCGGCAGTCTGTTTGCATGCAGAAATGACAGTTTTGTCAGATAAAACATCCAACTTACTTTTGGCATATAAATTGGTTGAATCAACTTCTTCCAAAGTTATAAAATCCATGTTCCCCCGTAAAAATAGTTTTCCACTGTTATAATAATACAAACAAAAAACATTTGCGATTTTTTTTTTACGAGTTAGAATAAATTTGAAAAGGGAGAGAAAATGGAACATTGGATTTATAGTTTTAATCTTTTTAACCATCCTGTATCAATGAATATGGATACCCTTATTACAATGTGGCTTTCCATGCTTTTGCTGATAATAGTTGCACTTATTACAACACGCAAAACATCAATTTATCCTTCAAAACTTCAGCTTGTGGCAGAAGGCATAATAAAATATTTTTCGGGAATAGCAAAAGCAAGTATGGGTGAAGAAGATTCAAAAAAACACCTTCCTCTTATACTTACGCTTTTTATGTTTATATTAACGGCAAATTTAGTCGGACAACTTCCATGGCACCTGATTCATTTAAAAACAGGCGAACTTGCGTCACCCAACAATGATATCAATATGACGGCGGCAATGGCCATCGTTGTTTCGCTATATTATATTTATTACGGTGTAAAGAAAAAAGGATTTCATTTCTTTTTCCATGGTTTCAGTATTGACGGCATTATTATAACACTCGTTGATACTCTGGAATTGTTTGTAAGACCTTTTTCACTTGCACTACGACTTTTTGCAAATATTTTTGCAGGAGAAGTTCTGGTATTTACAGTTGTCGGAATCGTGGCATACTTTATGCCGCTTCCGTTTATGCTGTTTGAACTTTTTGTAGCATTAATTCAGGCGCTTGTATTTACCTTGCTTTCAACAACATACATATCAATGGCAATAAATGAAGAATAACATTATAAAAAGGAGAGAAAATTATGGCAGTTGAACAATTAGCAAATTTGGATTTAGCAAAATTAGGTGCCGGTATTGCAATCGGTTTCGGTGCAATCGGCGGAGGTTTAGGCCTTGGTATTGCAACTAAAGGTGTTCTCGAATCTATCGCAAGACAACCTGAAATGAAAGATGAAGCTTTCAAAAACTTTATTATCGGTGCAGGTCTTGCAGAAGCAACCGCTATTTATGCATTATTAATAGCTTTATTGTTGGTTTTTGCTTAATTTGTTTTATAAAAGGGAAAAATTATGTTTGAATTTAATGCAACATTTTTAATAGCAATGTTTAGTTTTGTAGTGTTCATAATGATTATGAATGCAATACTTTACAAACCTATTCAAAAAGTCATCAATGAAAGACAAACATATATTGACGACAATCATAATGCTGCACAAAATTCAAAAACAAAAGCAAAAAGTATTTTAGATGACAAAGAAAGCAGGCTGAATGAAGCTTCGGCAAAATCAAAACATATTATTTCGTCCAGAGTTCAGGAGGAAAATAACAGGGCAAAAGGTTTGACAGAATCAGCTAAGGCTGAATCTCTGCAAAGTATATCTTCAGCCAAAGAAGCTTTACATAATGAAGAAATTCAAACAGCAGATATGCTTGTGTCCAACATAAAAGATCTTGCAGAAAATATTTCCTCAAAGATTTTGGGCGAATCAACTTCTATTGAAAATGTTGATTACGATTACATTAATAAGGTGCTAAGATGAATACAATAGGTCAAATTTGGAATTTTATAGTTACGAGCAACTTTTTCAACTTTGTTGTAATGGTGCTTATTCTTGCCTGGATTGTAAAAAAAACAAATTTGGCTGCAGCATTGGAAAATGTAAAAAATAACATCAAAAACACAATAGCAAAGGCTGAAGAAGAAAAAGCTTCCGGCGAAAAAGAGCTTCTGGCAGCCCAAAAATCCGTAGAAAATCTTGAGTCTGAAATAAAAACCAGAATTGAATCAGCGGAAAAACAGGCCGAAAAAATTGCACAAAATATTGCACTTGAAACTGAGATAAAGGTGGAAAATATTAAAAACAATATAGAAAGAGCCTTAACTGCAGAAGAAAAAACTATTTCAGCCAGACTTTCAAAAAAAACAGCCTCGGCTTCTTCGGAACTGGCCAAAAGACATATAAAATCTGTTCTTGAGGCTCATCCGGAACTCCACGAAAAATATATCAATCAAAGCATTGAAGAATTGGGATAAATTATGAACTCTATTCAAATATCATTAACCGCAAAAAATTATGCTGATGCACTCGTTCAGGTGGGCAGGGATAATGTCCTGTCTTATGATGATATTCTTAAAAATATCGAATCAGTAAAAGAAATTTGCGATTCCTCAAAAGAATTGTCTGAGGTTTTAATAAATCCGGCTGTTTCTGATGAAACTAAATTCTCTATTATTGATGAAGTTTTCAAAAAAGATATAAATGAAAAAATAATTGATTTTTTGAAAGTGCTTATTGAGAAAAAAAGATTCACGGAATTCAACGGAATTGTAGAAGCCTACAAAAATGAACTTGACATGATTAACAATATTCAACGGGTATCTGTTACGTCGGCGGTTCCATTGAATGATGATATGAAACAGAGAATAATAGCCAAACTTCAAAACAGACTGCAAAAAAATGTTACTGCAGACTGGCTGCTTGACAAAGAAATTATCGGAGGGCTTGTTGTAAAAATAAATGATGATGTCATTGATTCAAGCCTGAAAAATAAGTTAGAGAATTTAAGTAAAAATTTAATATAAAGGGGAAATTATGGCTCTAATAAAACCTGATGAGATTAGTTCAATAATCAAAAGCAAAATTGAAAATTATGACCTGCAAACGGAAGTTTCAAACACAGGGACTGTAATTGAAATCGGTGACGGTATTGCACGTGTTTACGGGTTAAGAAACGTAATGTCAAACGAGCTTGTTGTATTTGACGACGGCAAAGACACCTTAGGCATTACGCTTAACCTTGAAGAAGACAACGTTGGTATTGTTATTCTTGGTGAATACACCCAGATTAAAGAAGGCATGACAGTAAAAACAACCGGAAGAATTGCATCTGTTCCTGTAGGCGACGGACTTATCGGAAGAATAATCGACCCGACAGGCGAACCTATTGACGGGAAAGGTGAAATAATATCAGATAAAACGCGTCCGATTGAAAGAGTTGCACCGGGTATTGTAGCCAGAAAATCAGTACACCAGCCTCTTCAGACAGGTTTAACGGCCATTGACGCTCTTACACCTATCGGCAGAGGACAGAGAGAATTGATTATCGGGGACAGACAAACCGGTAAAACAGCTATCGCAATTGATACAATTTTGAACCAGAAAGGTCAAAATGTAATTTGTATTTACGTTGCAATCGGCCAGAAAGCTTCAACGGTTGCACAGCTTGCTAAAGTTCTGGAAGAACACGGAGCAATGGATTATTCAATCATTGTTTCTGCAACTGCAAACGAAAGCGCACCGTTACAATATATCGCACCGTTTGCAGGAGTTGCAATCGGAGAAGAATTTATGGAACAGGGCAAAGACGTTCTGATTGTTTACGATGACTTGAGTAAACACGCTCAGGCCTACCGTGCAATGAGCTTGCTTCTTAAAAGACCGCCGGGACGTGAAGCTTATCCGGGGGATGTATTCTACCTCCACTCAAGACTTCTTGAACGTGCGGTTAAATTGAATGATGAACTCGGCGGCGGAAGTATTACAGCCCTTCCGATTATCGAAACTCAGGCAGGTGACGTTTCAGCTTACATTCCGACTAACGTAATTTCAATTACTGACGGTCAAATATTTCTTGAATCCAACTTGTTCAACTCGGGTGTTCGTCCTGCAATTAATGCAGGTATTTCAGTATCTCGTGTCGGGGGGGCAGCTCAAACTAAAGCGATTAAACAGGTTGCGGGTAAACTTCGTCTTGATTTGGCACAGTTCAGAGAACTTGAAGCATTTGCGCAGTTTGCATCAGACCTTGATCAGGCAACAAAAAATCAGTTGTTAAGAGGTGAAAAACTTACAGAAGTTCTTAAACAGCCTCAATATGCTCCGCTCAGCGTTGCAGAACAGGT
>CALUTA010000076.1 GCA_944323585.1 Candidatus Gastranaerophilales bacterium | reverse complement strand
TTCTTTATTAGCGGAAGACGAGACTCGAACTCGCAACAACCTGCTTGGAAGGCAGGGACTCTAGCCATTGAGTTACTTCCGCAAATTTGTTTGCATGTCGATTCTATACCAAACATTTTTTTTTTGCAATATTTTTCTTTTTTGTGCTATTCTCTTATGCAAGGGATTATGTAATTAAGGTTAGGTATATGATGGAATTTATTGACAGCATTATTGAACATTTTGAAAAACTCGACAAACTTCTTAAATCTACTCATATGGATTTTTTTGTCGGCATTGTTATTAATGTCTTTATAATTGTGCTTTTGTTTAAAATCGTTGATATGTTCAGCAGCAAGCTTAAGCAGCATATCCTTGCGAAAGATTCTAAAACTCAATTAATTCAGTTTTTACCGATTCTGGAAAAAATCTTTAAATTTTTAATAGTATTCTTTATAGTTGCCTCATTTTTACAAAGTTTCGGCTATTCAGTTACATCGCTGATTACAGGTTTCGGAATTACAGGTTTGGCTGTAGGCTTCGCTGCAAACGCTACAATCGCAAATGTTTTTGGAACTCTTTCCATATTCAGCGACAAAGCTTATCGTATAGGTGATTATGTTATCGTAAACGGTGTTGAAGGTTATGTTGAAGATGTCAATCTGATGTCTACCAAAATCAGAACTTTAGATAATTTTTTGTATCTTGTTCCGAACAGTTCTGCTTCAAACGGCAATATATGCAATGTCAGCGCCGCTAAAAAGAGAAGAATTAATGAAGTATTCACTTTGACTTACGATACTTCAAATGAAAAACTTGAAAGAGCAATACATATATTGGAAAGTATTCTGAAAGAGAACAAGAATATTCATGACGACTATGTTGTCTTTTTAGATACTCTTGATTCAAGTTCAATAAATATAAGATGCATAGCTTATGCAAAAACCGGCTCTTACAATGAGTGGAAGAAAATTCAGTCTGCATTTTTGCTGGAAGCTGTAAAACAATTCAGAGCGGAAGGTTTGGATTTCGCATTCCCGTCAACTTCTGTATATATTGAAAAATCCGGTGCAAGTTTATGATTATAAAAGTTATTGCATTAGGCAAACTGAAAGAGAAATTCTTAAAAGACGGAATAGAAGAATTTCAAAAGCGGCTTAGGCCTTATGCAAATTTTGAAATAATAGAGCTTTTGCCCGTCGAAATTAAAGACGAACATCTGATTGCGAAAGCCTTGGATGAAGAAGCGGAAAAAATTCTTGCGTATATAAAGCCTTTGTCTTATGTAATTACACTTGAGATTAACGGAAAACCTCTTTCCTCGGAAGAATTTGCCTCTAAAATAGAAAGTCTTTCAAAAGATGGTACAAGTGAAATTGTTTTTGTAATTGGTTCATCATACGGACTTTCGCCTATTGTGTCGAATCGTGCTGACTATAAAATGAGTTTGTCAAAAATGACTTTTTTGCACCAGTTTGCAAGATTGATACTTGTGGAACAGATTTATCGTGCATTCAAGATAATTAAGGGCGAAACTTACCACAAATAGTTTTACATTTTCTTTCAAAAATGTTATACTTTCATTGAGGACAATGCAAGGGAGAAAAAAATGGAAACTTTTGAACTTAATTATTCACTGGAAGAATTAAAAAAGAGAACGGATAAAGAATACTTGAGCACAAAAAAGATGCTTGATGTAGATGCTCCCGAGTATTTGAATCTTGCGGAAGGGGACAAAAAAGCTTTAAAAAATCTTGTAAAAGTTGCATTCTTTATAGAAAAGATTTTTATGAGATTGGATAATATCCATAATAATGCTTTTGGTACATTTCTGGAAAAAGAGATTTTAAAAGGTAATGAACAGGCTGAATTAACTGAAATATTGTTTAAGGCACAAAAAGGGATGTGCGCAATAGACAGGGAATCAACAAAAATAAATCTGGCAAAGGGAATAACTGAACTTCCGGGAAAAGGTTTATATCCTGAGGATTTGTCAAAAGAAGTTTTTCATAAAATTTTAATAAGAATGCTTCAAAAAGGTCAAGTTGAAGAAGTTCGTAAAATTTTAAATCAGCGTTCAATTGTTGAAAGAAAAGATAATGAATTAAGAGCGATTGATTATGTTGATTATTTTAGTGAAGAATTCAGAGTTGTGGCGGAAAAGCTTGAGGCTGCAGCCGAAACTTCTACAAATGAGGATTTTAACGAATATTTAAGACTTCAAGCCGCAGCACTCAGAAAAGCAGATCCGATGCTTGACGCTTACGCTGATAAAAAATGGGCGGAATTGCAGGATACACCTTTGGAATTCACGATTACAAGAGAGAATTATGCTGATGAAATGACTGAAAGTGTTATTGAAGATGAAGAACTAAAGGCACTTTTGGATGAGCATAATATAATTCCGGTTTCAAAGGATATGCTCGGCGGAAGAGTCGGAATTGTCAATAAACAGGGCACTGAAGCTTTATTGAAGATTAAAGAATATCTTCCTTTGCTGGCTGCAAACATGCCTTATCATGAAGAATACGAGCAAAATATTTCAAAGACTGAAGAATCTAAACAGACAATGGTTGATGTGGATATTGTTGCTTTGGCAGGAGATGTCGGTGCCTATCGTGCAGGGATTACACTCGCAGAAAATCTTCCAAACGATGACAAATTGTCTTTGACAATCGGAGGCGGCAGACGTAATGTTTATCACAGACAAATCAGGTTTATTTCAGACAGAGAAAAACTTCAAAAGCGTCTTGATGCTATATTAGACAAAGAACAGCACAAATATTATCTGGATGAAGCTGATCACTGGTTTACAATCGGGCATGAGAACACTCATTCTCTCGGCCCGAACAAAGGCACAGAGGCGCTTGGCAAATACAAAAGCATAATTGAAGAAAACAAAGCCGATATGGGTGCACTTGCATTTTTGGATTTATTGGAAGAAAAGGGCATGTACACACATGAACAGGTTTTGCAGATGATTGTTACGTTTGCTGCCGACAATTTTCTAAAATCAAAACCCACGCTTTCGCAGGCGCACAGGGTCAGAACCGTTATGCAGACTAAATATTTCATAGAAAACGGCGCAATAGAGTTGAATGGTGAAGGTAAAATCCACGTAAATATTGACAAAATGATTCCGACAGCAAAGAAAATGCTTGCAGAAATTGTCAGAGTGCAGGTAGACGGAGATTTCCAAAAAGGTGAAAAATACGTTCTGGATAACTTTATCTGGACAGATGAAATGGAGCAGATTTCACAAAAACTCAGAGAAGTTGACAAAACTCTAAACGGTCGAACAGACTCTCCGCTTGCAACGATGCTTCTGAGAAGTTGAGGGATGGGAAAATGTCTAAAAAATTGTATTTATATGTATATGACAAACCTGCTATAAAAATAGCATGGTCTGGTATTGCTGTACTATTTTTAGCAATTATTTTGTTTTCACCGGATCCGGAGTTCACGTTAACAGCTCGTTTATTTACGGCTTTTGGTGCAGGAATTTTTCCGTTTTTATTTGTTTATTTAATATTATACTGGTCAACGGCTGCTGATAAAAAGTCAATTGTGCGATTCATCAAGTTGAATGAGAAAAATCTTGAAATTATTTTTCGGGATAAATCTGTAAAAATTTATCCTGTAGAAAATATAAGTTCAATTTCAATCAGCTATGAAGGCCGTTTGTTTCCTTTATCTTGGGGGCCGCCAAGATGGTCAGAGGTTTCAATCGGTATAAATGCATCGAATTTTGAAACTTCTCAACTTTCAGCTTGCGAATTTAGTACTATGGTTTGGGCATCAGCCATTGAATTGGTAAAGTATGCTAAAGAAAATAATATCAAGATATTTTACAATTCTAGTGAAACCGAAAATTATTTTGAAAAGATTTGCCGTTAAATTTTGCTTTCTCTTTGGTAAGCCCAGGCTGAATGGTTGTGAATACTTTCAAACGCCTCGCATTCAACTTCAAACTCATTTACAATGGTGTTGTCACGGAGTTTTACAACCACATCCCGCAAAACATCTTCTACAAACTTAGGATTTGAATAAGCCTTTTCCGTAACAAATTTTTCGTCTTCACGTTTGAGAAGCGGATACACCGGACAGCTTGCGCAAGATTCAACCATATCAATCAAATCCTCGAGCCAGATGTGCTTATCTTCATCATAAGAAACTCTTACCCTAATAAAAGCCCTCTGATTGTGCGCCCCGTTGTCTGAAATCTCTTTAGAACACGGACAAAGCGTTGTAACAGGTACTTCAGCCCCGAGGATAAATTTATACCTGTTATTCTCAATTTGCCCTTTAAAAATACATTCATAACTCATAGGCGACGCAAGCTTTGTCACCGGCGAAAGTTTGTCAATAAAATAAGTAAACTTAAATTCCAATTCACCGCTTTTAGCCTCCAGGCGTCTGATAATTTCTTCAAGACACCCTTTAATATCAACACCGAGAAGATTTTTATTTCTCCATTCCGTCAAAACCTCTACAAATCTGGACATGTGGGTTCCCTTGTAATCCCTTGGAAGTGACACATTAACCTTGGCTTTTGCGCAGACAACCTGATTTGAGTTGTTTTTTCGCTGTATAATCAACGGCAATTCAAGATGCTTAATGCCTACTTTCTGAATATCAACGTTTCTTTCGTCCTTGAGATTTTGAATGTCTTTCATAATTTTTCTTCCAAATGTTAATTTTTGTTAATTTGTGCCACAAAAAATAGCAATTTTTTGGGAATAATATACTTATTATAAATATATAAAGCTCTCTCTTCTTATTTAAACGGATAGGCCTTGAAAAATCAAGGTCTTTTTTTTGTCAAAAAATAAGCGGACTCAAAATAAGCCCGCTTTATTTTTATTTTTTGGAAGCTTTGTCTAACAACCCTCTTATTCTCAAGTATCTGTCCAGTTCAGTTCTGAATTTCGGAAGGTTCTGATAAATTGCGTTGTTAAGCAAGAATCTGTTATCATACTTCGGGTCGATAACGTAAACAGTCGGGAAACCTGTCAAAGCAACATCTTCAACCAAATCTTTGTTTACAGGATCTTCAACATTAAGCATTACAAAATTATATTTTGTGACATACATCATACTAAGAACTTTAAATTTAGGCATAAATCTTAAGCAATAGCCGCACCAGTCAACATAGAAAAGCGCAACCATAGGCTTGTCGCTTTCAAGAGCCTGTTCGTAAGGAATTCCGACTTTATAATCGGACGGTTTTTCTTTTTTATCGAAGGCGCCGTTAGCAACGGCAAAGCCGGCAGCGGATGTCACAATTACAACAAATAAAATAGCTAAAGTAATTATAATTTTCTTTTTCATGCAATCCTCCTCTTATCAAAACATTATACAACAAACAAGTGATTCTCGACAAATTCACAAAACTTAACAAAAGACTTGAAAAAGTATATACTTTAGTATATACTAAGTATATATTCCGTACAAAAAGTGTATGTTGTTCTCGTGTAATAAAAATTAAATAAGGAGTTTAAGCAGAGTATGAGTAAGAACGCACCTGTAAAAATGAAGAAGGCAAAATCCAATCCTGCAAAGAATGAGGTTTTGGCGTGCGGAGGCGGTGAATTTACCGATTATTTAAGAGAGATATCCAATTACCCCGTTTTGTCGATAGCAGAAGAAAAGGATTTGGCAAGAAGAGCGAAAGAAGGCGACGCAGAAGCTAAGAAGCAGCTGGTGCAGTCAAATTTGCGTGTTGTAGTAACGATAGCCAAAAAGGTTATCCACACTTCGCATTTGCCGCTTGTGGATTTAATTCAGGAAGGCAATTTAGGGCTGATGATAGCGGCGGAGAAATTTAATTACAAACTCGGCTACAAATTTTCGACTTACGCAAGCTGGTGGATAAAGCAGTCAATGTTCAAAGCGATATCAGAACAGTCGCATTGTATGAAGATTCCTGTCTACATACAGGAAACCCTGTCAAAATTTTCCAAAGTAAAAGCCGAGATGGAACGGCAATACAACTGTCAGGTCAACAACAAAGACGTGGCTAAAAAGATGAATATAGAGCCTGACAAGATAGAAAGCTTTTTGTCCGCATACACAAAGACGATATCGATAGAGAGCGGGCTTGAAAGAGCAGATGGCAACGAGCTTAATGTAGCAGACATTCTTGAGGACAAAAAGGCGTCAGTAACAGCAAAAGCGGAGTATGAAGACTTAAAGAACGACATAGCGATAGTAATTTCGACACTGAAAGAAAGAGAGCAGGACGTCGTAAAAATGCGATACGGGCTGGGCAATGCAGCCAGATTAACGCTGGAAGAGATAGGCAACATATATGGAGTAACCAAAGAATGTATCCGCCAGACGGAGATGCGAGCCTTGCAGAAGATGCGATTGTCAGCGTTATCTCAGGAACTTTTGTCAAGTTATATAGGATAAATAATGCTCGTGTGTTTATATATATCTCGTGTTTAGTGACAATTTTGACCGCCTCCGGG
This sequence comes from Candidatus Gastranaerophilales bacterium, assembly GCA_944323585.1. GTDB lineage: Bacteria > Cyanobacteriota > Vampirovibrionia > Gastranaerophilales > Gastranaerophilaceae > Scatenecus. Next base: position 550 of record CALUTA010000076.1, on the reverse strand, counting down.
CGGTTTTATTTTAGGTGAAGCGTGAGAGGTGAGGAGTGAAGGGGCTATATGGTTGAAGAGTTGAAGGGTTTAATACGTGAAGAGTGAGGGTGGAAGGGTGAGAAAAATACTCCCTCGCCCCCCTGCGGGAGAGGGAAGAATTTCTTAATGAGCACAGCGAATTTAGAAATTCGGGTGAGGGGTTTAATTGGTTGAAGGTTTGAAAGGTTGGATAAGTGAGGCGTGAGGGGTGAAGGGTGAAGATAATTGTTCCCTCTCCCCTTGTGAGACTGTATGCCGAATGGCTGAGGCTAGGGTGAGGAGCAAAACCCTAACCAATCAAGAAAAAAGCAATATCCTCCCCTTGTGGGAGGATCGAAATCTTCGATTTCAAGGAGGGGTAAGACTTAAGAATGTAGGTTGGGCTTTCAGCCCAACAAAGAAATGTTCCGAACAAAGAGAAACATGCAATAAGCAGGTAGGATTTCCAAATCGGACTTTTCTCTAACCCGTCATTGCGAGCGTAGCGAAGCAATCCAGCTGATTGTCAAAACTGTCATCCAGCAAAGCA
>CALUTA010000075.1 GCA_944323585.1 Candidatus Gastranaerophilales bacterium | reverse complement strand
GCAACCGTAATAGGACTGGAAGCTTACAAAATAACTGTCGAAATTGATGTAATAAATTCAATTCCCGGGATTTCGATTGTCGGGCTGCCTGATACTGCCGTAAACGAGGCCCGTGACAGGGTTAGATCCGCAATCAAAAACTGCAATTACACATTCCCTTCCAAAAAAGTTATCATAAACCTTGCGCCTGCTGATATGAAAAAAGCCGGCACAAACTTTGACCTTCCGATTGCTGTCGGAATTTTGACGGAAGAATGCATAATAGACGGAGAAAAAATAAAAGACTATGCCTTTATCGGAGAACTTTCGCTTGACGGAGAAATCAGAGGGGTGTCAGGGGTTCTGCCGATAGTAATAGGACTGAAAAACTGCGGAATAAAAAATGTTGTAGTTCCTGCAATAAACGCAAACGAAGCCGCACTTGTGGACGGGATAAATGTTTACGGCGCCGACCACCTGACAGATGTCGTGAACCACTTTATAGAAACACCTTTAAAAATCACAAAAATTGACATAAATGAATATCTTGCAAGACACCATTCAGAAGAATACATTTATGATTTTAAGGACGTAAAAGGCCAGAAAAAAGCCAAAAAAGCTCTGGAAATTGCAGCGGCAGGCGGGCACAATCTTCTTATGTCAGGTTCTCCCGGATCCGGCAAAACCTTAATGGCCAAATGCTTTGCCTCAATTCTTCCGCCTCTTGAACTCGATGAGGCTCTGGAACTCACAAAAATTTACAGTATCTCTGGGCTTTTATCACCTGATGAACCATTGATGACTAAACGTCCGTTCCGCCCTGTTCACCATACAGCCTCTGCAAACGGAATTATCGGCGGAGGGTCAAACCCGAAACCCGGAGAGATTACGCTTGCGCACAGAGGTGTTCTGTTTCTGGATGAAATTGTGGAATTTCCCCGTCAGGTTCTTGAAGTTCTAAGGCAGCCGCTGGAAGATGCGAAAGTCGTGATTTCAAGGGCGAATCACTCAATCACTTATCCTGCAAAATTTATGCTTCTTGCTGCAATGAACCCTTGCCCCTGCGGGTTTCTCGGCGACAAAGAAAAACAGTGCACCTGCTCGGAATTTCAAATTAACAGATATCTTTCAAGATTATCCGGCCCTCTTCTGGATAGAATCGACCTTCAAATCGAAGTGCCGAGACTCACGTCAGAAGAACTTATGCAGTCTGCCAACGCTGAAGAATCCTCAGCAGACATAAGAAAAAGAGTAATCAAAGCCAGAAAAATTCAATACGAAAGATACAAAAACGACAATATTTTGACAAACTCGGAATTAACCCCGAAACTTATCAAAAAATACTGCAAAATAGACAAACAAACCGAAACCCTTCTCAAAACCGCAATCGTAAAATATCAGCTTTCAGGCAGAAGATATGACAGAATTCTGAAACTTGCACGTACCATAGCAGATTTGGATAATTCAGCAGATATAAAACAAACCCATCTTATGCAGGCACTTCAATACAGAACATTCTTAAACAATCAAAATTGATTTATTTTAGTTTTGAGAAATATTTATAATCAATCAATGCCTGATAGGTACAATTTACTCCCAGAAGTTCATCTTTTGAAGTGCTCCCGTGATTACAGTAAAAACCGTAATTTTCAACAGGATAAAGCGTTTCTTTTGCACCCATTGCCCTTAATTTTTTATCTATAACCTGAAAAACAAAAACGTCATAACCCAGCCTGTTCGGTTTCATGCCTCCGCCATTTGTATCTACGGTTACCAGAAGAGGCTCGTCAGGTGCTACAGGAATATTTATCCTGAAAAGCTTTCCTCCAATTACAATATCTTCACCGGCTTTAAATAACAAATCAGATATATTTGCATTTTCATTGAGCGTAAAATATTCTTGTGAAGGACATGCCTGACTCTGCGTATGATTACAATTTGCACTGATAAAATTTTTATTCAAAGCATCTATCAGATACCAGTAATAAATATCATTACCATCCGTTTCACCCAAAGGCTGGGCTGATACATAAACCATTGCCTCGCTCAATATAAACAATGACTGCTTAAGCCCTATTTCATAACGTTTATTTGTAACTCCTCTTTGAATTAAAAGCGTTACAAAAGCAACAAAAAGCATAAATAATCCCATACAAATCATAAATCTGTATAAAGAAAGCCCTTCAAAAAACTTATTTGTTTCTTTTCTCATCACAACTCCCGCTTGTAGAAATTATACAACAACTAAATCCCAAATACCAATTACATATTCGGATTAATCAAATACACAGCAAGCCCCGCAAGAGCGGAAAGCCCCAAATATACAAGCGGATCATGTTTTTTCATCAAACTCATTCCAAATAGAATCAGAAATAACATAATTCCTATAATACTAAAATCAGACATAAACATTCCGACTCCAACCGCTGCCAGAAGCCCGCAGCCCGCAGGTTTCAGACAATATATAATCGATTGAACATATTTATTATGCTTGAACTGTTCCAGAAGCTTTGAAACAATGATAACAATAATCAGCGAAGGCAGCACGACCGAAGTCGTCGCAATAACTGACCCCAAAAGTCCTGAAGTTGTATATCCGGCAAATGTTGCAACATTAACCCCCACAGGCCCCGGAGTAATGGACGATATTGCAATCATATCAGTCAACTGTTTTGCAGTATACCAGTGACGGGTTTCCGCAATATGGTACAAAAACGGCAATGTCGCATACCCGCCGCCAAACGAGAATAAACCTATATGAAAAAATTCAAGAAACAACTGAAGATAAATCATTCCTCAGCCTCCTTTTTCTTCCGGTTCAATATAAACTGCCTTGCAATGCCTGTTAAAATAGCAAGAATTACAAGGATTGCAGGCGAAACTTTAAAACATGCAGAACACAAAAACACAGCAAAAAAGATTAAAAACGTAAATTTGTCATTCACACTTTTTTTCCAGATTTCTTTTATTGCAAGATAAATCAAAACGAAAACTCCGATTCCGACCCCCCAGAATATTCCTTGCACAACTCTCAAATTTATAATTTCTTCAAGAATTTTTGCCAGCACTACAATGCACAAAAAAGCCGGCAGAACCATTCCGAAAATCGCAACAATGGCCCCGATTGTTCCTCTTATTTTATACCCTACAAAAATCGACAGATTCGCAGCGATAAGTCCGGGCAGACTCTGGCTAAGAGCGGTGTATTCACATAATTCATCATTATCAATCCATCCCCTCTTTTCTACAAGTTCACATTGCATAATAGGCAAAATTACGTATCCGCCGCCAAGCAACAAAGTTCCCACTTTAAAAAAAGCTTTAAAAATATTATATAAAGATTTTTCCATTTTAATTATTCAAAGTTGCCTTTAATCTGGCCATGGCTCTTGCAACAGCAGCTTCAGCACGTTTTGCATCAATTGAAGCATCATGTTCTGCAAGACGCTCTTTAGCACGTCTTAAGGCAGCCTCTGCCCTTGCAACATCAATATCATCACCGCATTCGGCCGTTGTGGTTAATATAATACACTCATTATTCTTAAACTGAAGCACTCCGCCCATTGTTGTATAAGATTTGGCCTCGCCGTCTTTTTTAACCTTGGTTACACCGATATCGAGTGCCGCCATAACAGGAACGTGATCTTTTAAAATACCGAATTCTCCGTCCACACCTTTAGTATAGATTTCATCAACTTCTTCATCAAATACAACTTTTTCATGAGTAATTATTTTTAAATGCATAAAATCCTCTTACTTTAAAACTTTATAAATTTCAGGCAACGGAATTTGTCCGCTGCCCGAAAAATTTAATTAAGCATTTAATGTTTTGCCTTTTTCAACAGCTTCTTCGATTGTACCGACCATATAGAAAGCTTGTTCAGGCAAATCATCATGTTTACCTTCGATAATTTCTTTGAATCCTCTGATAGTATCTTCGAGTTTTACGTACTTGCCCGGGATACCTGAGAACTGTTCTGCAACAAAGAACGGCTGTGACAGGAATCTTTGAATTTTACGTGCTCTGTTGACAGTTTCTTTATCTTCGTCTGAAAGTTCGTCCATACCGAGAATTGCGATAATATCCTGCAGTTCTTTATATTTTTGAAGGATTTCAAGAACTTTTCTGGTTGTATTGTAGTGTTCTTCCCCGATAATATTCGGATCAAGAACTCTTGAAGAAGATTCAAGCGGATCAACAGCCGGATAAATACCCAGAGATGCAATCTGTCTTGACAATACAGTTGAAGCGTCAAGGTGTGAGAATGTAGTTGCAGGAGCGGGGTCTGTCAGGTCGTCGGCCGGTACGTAAATTGCCTGAACTGACGTAATAGAACCGTCTTTAGTTGAAGTAATACGTTCCTGAAGTTCACCCATTTCGTTTGCCAGAGTCGGCTGATAACCAACGGCAGAAGGCATACGGCCCAACAGTGCCGATACTTCCGAACCTGCCTGAGTGAAACGGAAAATGTTATCAATAAACAACAACACGTCCTGTTTAGAAAAATCTCTGAAGTATTCGGCAGCCGTCAACGCAGAAAGTCCGACTCTCATACGTGCTCCCGGCGGCTCGTTCATCTGTCCGTAAATAAGTGCAACTTTATCAATAACGCCTGATTCTTTCATTTCGTTCCAGAGGTCGTTGCCTTCACGGGTTCTTTCGCCGACACCGCCGAAAACTGAAACACCTGAATGCTCCATTGCAATGTTATGGATAAGTTCCATAATCAAAACGGTTTTACCAACACCTGCACCGCCGAACAGACCGATTTTTCCGCCCTTCTGGTATGGCTGAAGAAGGTCAATTGCTTTTATACCTGTTTCCAAAATTTCAATATTTGTATTCTGGTCTGTAAGTTTAGGAGATTCTCTGTGGATAGGAAGATAAGTATCGGTTTCAACAGGCCCCATCTGGTCAACAGGCTGACCCGTTACGTTTAAAATTCTTCCTAAAATCGGTTTTCCGACAGGGATTTTAATCGGTTCGTTAGTATTAACAACCTTCATTCCTCTTTTAAGACCGTCGGTTGAAGACATTGCAACCGTTCTTACACGGTTTCCGCCGAGCATTTGCTGAACTTCCGCAACAACATAGCTTCCGTCGTCTTTATAAATATTCAAAGCCGTATATATTTCCGGCAGTTCGCCTGATTGGAATTCAACGTCAATTACAGGCCCGATAATCTTTGTAATAATCCCTTCGTTTTTAGTTAATGTCTCCATATAAGCTCTCCTTTGCTGATTTGATTATAAAACAAGAAAAAATAAATATCAATTATTTATTAAACCTTGCAATAATACGGAATTCAGGACATTTTTAAACTTGTTTTTTAAAATAAATCAACCGCATGATTTATTAAATTTCGTTGACAAAATTTATTTAAAATTATAAAATTGGTTTACTAATTTAAGGAAAGCATGGGTGAAATTCCCACACTGGACCGCAGCCGTTACAGTCGGAATGCTTATTTTAGTTATGTTACCACGGAAATCTGGGAGATTTTTTTTATGAAAAACACTGTTATCAAAGACAACAATGTTGTCGCTCTTGGTTCGTCTAAAAGAGCCTTTATGTCAAATGTTCCGGCTGCAACAAAAAATGCAGAGATTGAACTTGTTGAAAATTATCTGAAACAGCTTGACTGGAAAGTCAAAGAAAATTCAAACATGACCTACTCAATTCAGGGGCTGAACAACTACATTGCCTCGGAAATCAGCAAAAATTACTGGCTGAACAAAGTTTACCCCGCAGATATAAGAAATGCGCACATCAGCGGAGATATTCATATTCATGATTTGAATATAATTTCAGTCTACTGTGTGGGCTGGGATTTAAAAGACTTGCTGATGGAAGGTTTCAGAGGGGTTAAAGGTAAAATAGAAAGCGCACCTCCAAAACACTTAACCATTATTTTGCAAAAGAAAACACCTATTCAGAAAATGAATTTGCCATAATTATTAAAACAATAAAAAACTATTTTGACGAAATAAAACTAAGAGGTTAACTTTTATTAAAATAAGCAAAATCCCATTTGCCTATTTTAATTTATCGGAGTAAAATCTATTTATGGCATTAGAGGAAAAACTATATTCTGACATCCCTCCGACAAAGCTTCGGAATAAAGAGGAGAAATTTAAACCGGCGAAAACCAGCAAATTCTGGCTTTGGGTAGCAAGTATGTTCTTTTTTAATATGCTCCAAAACCGCTTTTATGCTTTTCGTTATCAGGGAGAAGAAAACTATTTTGACGGCGGGCAGGACACCCCCACAATTCTTTTTGCACCCCACTGCAACTGGTGGGACGGGATTGTATTCTATAATATTACACACAGAATTTTCCATAAAGAAATTCGTCTGATGGTGGAAGAACTTAACAGATTTCCGCTGCTGCGCCGTGGAGGAGCATATTCCGTAAACAAAAAATCCCCGCAATCCGCAATGAAAGCTTTGCAATATTCTGTTGACGTAGTTGGAGATACAAGAAATTTACTCTGTATTTTTCCTCAGGGAATAATCAGACCGCCTCACTTCAGACCGTTTGAGTTCCAGACAGGACTTGCCTATATTGCGCAAAATGCAGTTAAAAGATACGGAAAAGTAAACCTTATTCCGCTTGCAATTGATTACTGTTTTTTGAGAGATAACAGACCGGAAGTTCTTGTCAAATTCGGCAAACGTATTGAACTAAGAGATGCACAAATCGACAGAAAGGAATATACTCATTTCTTAGAACATGCTTTAACGGAAGTTTGCGACCAGCAGGATGAAGAAATTTCGCACGGGCAGATTTCCGATTATAAAATTCTTTTCAAACAGCACCTCAAGTGGTACAGAAGAATTGAACAGCGGCTTAAGAGAATTGATTTGCCTCCTGTTTCGGGAGTATAAAATAAATAAAAAAAGACGGCTTTTGAAACCGTCTTTTTTATTTTTCCTTTGTTCCTTTTTCCTATTAATTATGCAACGACTTTTGATACAAAATGTGTAATCTCAAACAATGTATCTTTTACAAATTCCTTTGCCAGTGTGCTTACCGGTCTGTT
>CALUTA010000074.1 GCA_944323585.1 Candidatus Gastranaerophilales bacterium | reverse complement strand
GATACTGTCTGGATGAAAGAAGACTGGACATCTCCTGTTCCTCCAAAACAGGAAGAAATCTATGATGATTTAGGGCTTATACCAACAGGTGACGGCAAGTTCTATATTGCAATGTCATATTATGACAACAAAAACAGCACATTCATTCAAAGACGTCTTGACGGTCAGGCAAGTTCAAGAGACGGCAAGATTCTTGTATATAATGTTGTTAAAACCAAGTGGGATAACGAAGCCGAAGGAGTTGTTCTCGGTAAAAATGAAACATTTGAAAAACAACTTGTTTACCTTTCTGAAGACGGTGAAAATCTCGGCATGAAGATTATGCAGCCAAAAGTAGACATTCAGGTTGAAAATAGCAATAATGAATCCAACTGGCAGGTATTTGATGAAGGCACTCTGTCAACTCCTGATGCATGGAAGGATGGCGAAAGCTTCTTCACCTCACGTCAGGGCAGCCATGTTGAATTGACAAACGGCTTTAAACTTCAGCCGGGCATGACCGAACAGTCGGTTACTACAATCAACCCGTACGGAAGCGAATGGGAATTGAAAAACTGGGAAATTATAAAAGGTGATGCTGATTAGTCTTTAATATAAATTAAATAAAGATAAAAAAACTTCTTTAATATTTTTTAAAGAAGTTTTTTTCATGTATAATGCACATATGAAAACATTAGCAAGATTTGTACAGGAACGAAGAGAACAGGTAGGACTTTCAGTAACAGGGCTTGCCAAAAAGTCTAATGTTTCAGCTGAAATAATAGAAGAAATCGAGAGCGGGAAAGAGTTGTTTTTGCCTGTTACTGTAAGGCAAAATCTGGCTAAAGGTTTGAAATGCCTGCCTGAAGATATTAAAAAATATGAAAAAGATTTCAGTACGGATTTTGTTCCGTTGAGTGTTATAGACAGTTTGAAAGAGCTTATTCTGAATGGTGCGGGCGGTTTGAAGTGTCCAAAATGCGGAGCGGATTTGATAACAAAAGTTGAGAGGATGTACGATTTGGAAGACAACCTTGTGCTTCATCCAAAGGCGCATTGTTCAAAATGTGTTTTTCAAATTCATTAAAGGTTTTCTCTGACAAGATTTTGCAAATAACGTTTTACGTCAGGAGTAATCAGAAGATCAGGCTCAAGATATGTGAATTCATCTAAAGTTGTGATTGCCTGTCTTACATTCCCTGTTCTCTCATAAATAAGCCCCCGCATAATAAGATTAAGCGGATTTGAGTTTTCTCTTGTTTCCTCAAGTTTTTTGTCAGCTATGTTAAGCGCAATATAGCAGTCTGCAAGATTTTGATAATACTTCAGATTAAGACTGTACTGTAAAACGGCTCTTTCAAAGCAGTCGACCGCCAGATCGGGCGCTCCGATTTTCATATAAACTTCACCGAGGTTGTTATAATATACGGCAGTGGCCTGTGTGTTCGGATTTAAACTTATTGCAATTTTGAATTCCTGAATTGCCGGATAATAAAGCCTGTCCTGAACATACATTGTGCCTTTGTTGTTGTGAATATACGCATTTCTGACAGCATCAATCTTATAAACGTCTGGCTTTTTGTAACCTGATGTCAGAAACGATAAAAATATAAGAAAAAATATTACTGTTATTTTTTTCATAAAAATTCTGCCTTTAAATTTAAAGCAGGTTTATTTCCATGCCTTCGTATGCAAGTTTAACGTTTTCGTATGTTTTTTCATAATTATTTTTAATGGAGTTTAATTTTTTGTCATCATATCCAGGATCAAAATGGAAGAAAATCAACTGTTTGGCATTTGATTGTTTTGCGCATTCAATAGCCATGTCAAATGTTGAATGTCCGTACCCCTGTTTGGGTATGAATTTATTCAAATAATCTTCTGTTGTATATTGAGCATCGTGGATTAAAACATCACAGTTGCGTGCGAAGTTTGTGAGCTTTGTATCTCCGCCCTGATAGCATTCTTTGTCTGTTGCATAGACAAGAACTTTGTCTTTGTATTTTATTTTGTATATAAGAACACCTTCCTGCGGGTGTGCGTATGAGCGGTAATAGGTTATCAAAACATCATCTTTACCGATTTTTTCATCTTCCGGAGTTTCAATTCTTTTTATAATAACTTCCGAATTTTTCTTTATAATAATGCCTTCAGACTCGTTAAGATCCGTGATATCGAGATTTCCGGCAATGTCGCCAAGATCAAGCGGGAATGACTTACCGAACAAAAGATTTGCAAGTTCATCGGAAAGATTTTCGTCGTAATTTGCATTGCCGAAAACTTTTATCGTAGTTGACGGCACATGGAGCGGACGGAAGAACGTGAATCCTTGAATATGATCCTGATGAATATGAGAAATTAATACGATTGCTTTTATTGGAGTTCTTTCGCTGTTTTTAATTCCTGAAGCGATATATTGTTCCATAATATCGTTTCCGGTATCAATTAAGCCTGTTCCTGCATCCAGTATGATTAAATGTCCTCCGACATTCACCTCAACGCAGGCAGTGTTCCCGCCGTATTCCAAAAAATCTTTTTTAGCGACCGGATAGCTTCCTCTAACTCCTCTGAATTTTATACTGAATTCGCTCATCTTTTTTCCTCCGAAATTAATCCTTTTTGATTTCAAAAGTGCCGGAATGGTCTTTTTCTTCACCTGAATAAATGTTTGCGGCGAAAGACATTATTTTAGCCAGTTTTTGTAAATTTGTCAATCGAGTTTCTTTGTATTCAATATCGAAAACAACTTTTTTGCGGTGATTCGTAACTTTTATTATTCTGAAAGCATTCGGGTATGACACAAGCGAAGGTGTACTTACATACAAAACGTTGTCATGCTGTGTTATTTTTGCGGCATGATAGTGTCCCTGAAAAACTGCAATCGGATTTTTGTGTTTTTCAATTACGGTTCGCACTTCACCGGCATTAAGAAGCAGATGGCTTGCGCTTGCAAAAGGTTCAATGACCGGAACATGCATGAAAATAAGAACAGTGTCTTTGCCGGCATCATCAAGTTCTTTATCCAGCCATTGCAGCTGTTCTTCTCCGATCTTACCGTTGCTAGTCAGTCGGTCACGTATGATCGTATCAAGAACTATTACTTTATAACCTTTTTGCGGGGTAAAAGAATAGTAAGGCTTTTGGAAATCAAAAGCCGTATTTGCTTCGTGCACCATTTTCAGGTAAACTTCCGGTGTCAGATATCCGCCGATACAGGTATCATGATTTCCAAAAGTTACATACCACGGATAGTTTAATTTTTGAACGTGCGGAAGAAATGCTCTCAGTTCTTTTTCAAATGATTTGTCTATTTGATCTCCTGTAAACATTACAAAATTTATATTCGGTGTTTCATTTACCTGAGCAATAGCATCATCAAGAAGTTTGTCTGATTCAGCACGAAGTTTGTAGGACGTATTGTCTTCACCTGTATAAAAATGAACATCGCTTATCTGGGCAAATTTAAGTGAAGTTGAGGCGCTGTAGCATTGAAGTCCGTATGCCATTACAATAGCCAGCAATATGGTAAATATTGCATTTGCAAGTTTTATCAATGCTGATTCTTTCTTTTTCATCTTCCTTAACCGCCGTTTTGAGTTTTAGTTGTCAATTTAGCCTTCACTTCATTGTACTTTGTTTTTAATTCGACATCATCATCAGAGAGTATGATTGCTTTATCAAGATTGATAAGAGCATTGTTCAAATCTCCGGTTGCATAATAGCTTAAGCCCAAAAATTTGTACACGTCGGAAGTCTGGATTTGCGAGGCAATTTTTTCAAGCGAAGTTTGAGCTTTTTTATAGTTGCCCCGTTTAAAAAGGATAAGACCTTCAAGATATCTGTATTCAATGGTATCTTCAAGTGCAATAGCTGTCACAACATCAGTTTCTGCATCATTATAGCGCCCGAGTTCTGTTGCAACTCTTGCACGCATAGCATAGGCATAGCTTTCCTGCTGATTGTATGCAATAAACTGGGTTAAAATCGGATATGCTTCATTGTAATTTTTCATTTCAAAATAGCAGATTCCGATATACAAAAGCGGTGCGGAAGATTGTGTTGTTGCATTAAGTGCCGCCTGATAATACTGCAGGGCTCTTTGATACTGTTTTTCTTTTCTGAAAAAATGTCCTGCAAACATATTCTGCCAGTAACCTCCGCCTGCGGCAGACTGTGAGATAAGCTGCATAGCAGATGTTTTGTTTCCTGTTTTCAATGCCGATTGAGCCTGAAAAAGTTTTGTATCCGATGTTGCAATCGGAGAGGGGGTATTCCCGCTCTGCAGCTGTCTTAAAAGTGTTTTAAGCTCAGCAACTTCTTTGTTGTCAGGTTCCAGCGATAAAATTTTATCAAGGTAATCCATTGAAGATGCGTAATTCCCTGATACAGCGTAACTTGTTGCAATATCAAGATAATCGTCAGTCATTTCGTTTGCATTAACCGCCGGACAAAACATCGTCAGTGCAAGTATTGAACAGTACAAAAGAATTTTTTTCATATTCAGATTATAGCACGAATAACTTGTTTTATTTTGCAACATCAAAATCCTCCACTAACAGTACCTGAATTTCGCCGGGTTTGAATTTTGCATGGAATTTGTTGTTTTCAAAAACAGGGATGCTGTTAATTTTAATCGGAATAGACATAAGTTTGTCTGTATAATGCGGAACTTTTATATAACTTTCATTTATGTCAGAAAAATTGAGGTTCCCGAAGACAAGGACGGTTCTGTTGTCGTGGCTCATTGCATAAGCAAATACCGAAGGATTTGATGATTTCAGAATCGTGAATTTCCCGTTTTTTATAATTGGAGCGATTGTTTGTTTGAATTTGTTAGCTAAGACAAAGTTGTTATAAAGGCCTTGATTTGTAAGCCCAGGTTTCCTTGAAAAATTAAATATATCAATTTTCCCTCTGTGAACGAAATAGAATTCGTCGTCGGTATAGGTGACGGGTGCTTTTTTATTTGCCCAGAAGTAGATATAGTTATCGCCTGTCTGGAATCCGTCTACAAAATACGCATTAACCGGAAGTGTTGCATTCAGCCACATAATCATATCACTGTATTGCGGGCCGTTGATAAGAACAGGACTCATTTCGTCATGAGTTGTAAAGCTTCCGATAACGGATTTTTTTTCTTTGAATTTTTTATCAAGATCTATATTGAATTTTGCATGTTTATATAGCTCAGAAGCTTTTCCCCAGTCTTTGAGGTTGAACCAGCTCCCGTAGTATCCGTCAAATCCCGCTTCAAGCAGTTTGTCGTAAGTGGTGTAGACTCCATATTTGGATAATGGAGTTTTCCAGCTGTCCGAGCTTTCTGCAAGCCACATAAACTGGTGGTCTTTTTTTCTTGAATATTCTATAAGTTTTTTCCAGAATTGAGCGGGCTTCAAAGGTGCAACGTCGGCTCTGATTCCGTCTGCGCCAAGATCCATAACCATATCTACAAATTCTTTATAAAGGTTGTAAACATCAGGATTAATTTTTTCTTCGGTTCCCGCATTCAAAAGTCTGACATCAGTCCAGTCTGCCGGAACAACAGGTTGATTGCTGCTGTCTTTTACAAAAAGTTCCGGATGCTGAAGATAAAGATCATAAGACCCGCAGGCAGGAAGATCAACAATTACCCTGATTTGTCTTTTATGCGCTTCGTTGAAAAATTTTCTTGCCTGATTTTCAAGAGATAATGTGGAATTTTTATCCTTCAATTGCGGATTTAGTGTGTTGAAAGAAGATGCAGAATAAATTGAACCCGCTGTGCCGAGAGCTTTAGTCTTCCCGACAGGTGTAATCGGCATTACATGCAGGGTGTTTATGCCTGCTTCCTTTAGTTCGTCAAGACGGTCAATTGCATTCAAAAAAGTTCCGCTTTCTTCTCCGAGATCAAACTCAATAATACCGTTGTTGTTTGTATCTTTTGCATTAAAAGTTCTCAGGTTAAGTTCATAAATTATTGCACCGTTGGAAAGAAACAATTTTCTCAAATCATTTACCCAAACCTGCTGTGCTGCAAAAGTTTTCGGGCAACATAAAAATAGTGCCGTAATTATAATTAAAGAAATTTTTAACCTTTTAAACATTCCAAAATCCCCTGTTAAGTAAAAATTATCCCTGACAAAATTTTAGCAGAATTAAGTTTTTATTGCAAGAAATAGTAGTTGTGAGGTTTGCCAAATAAATTATTTTTATATATAATTTTAGTAATATGAAAAGGTATGCAGTGGGAATAGATTTAGGCGGAACAAAAATTCTGTCGGCTCTTGTTGAAAGACAAACCGGAGAGGTAATTGCGTCTGTAAAAAAGAAGACCAAGAAAGAAAAGGGACCGCTTAATATAATTCAAAAAATGCAGGCTGCGGTGGAAGAACTTTTTGAGGAAACTTCCGTTAAAAAAGAGCAGATTTCGTCAATAGGAATAGGAGCCGCAGGACAAATTGACAGAGAAAACGGGATTTTGATAGGGGCCCCGAATCTTGATTGTTATGACTTGAATATACGTGATTTAATAATGAGCCATTTTGAAATTCCCGTATATTTGGGGAATGATGTTGAGATAGCAACAATAGGGGAAATGAAATTCGGCGCTGCAAGAGGGTGTGATGATTTTGTATGTGTTTTTGTAGGCACAGGTGTTGGTTCGGCAATAGTTAAGAACGGTGAGATAATCAGAGGTGCAACAGGAACTGCCGGTGAAATCGGACATATCATAGTTGATTTGAACGGAAGACCCTGTGCCTGCGGAGCACATGGCTGTCTTGAGGCTTATGCATCCAGATCCGCCATAGAAAAACGGATTGAAGGTGCCCTCAAAAAAGGCAGGCATTCCGTTATTCTTGATTATCTTGAGCCCGGCAAGGCTATTACTTCCGGAATGATCAGGAAATCAATCGAAAGAGGAGATGAGCTTGTGACAGCATGCGTGGATGAAGCAAGCGACTATCTTTCCGGCGGAATTGCAAGTATAATCAATTTTGTAAATCCGAAACTTATAGTTCTTGGCGGAGGCTTGATTGAGGCGGTGGATTATTTCTACCAAAATACAGTCAAAAAAGCAAAAGCAAAATCGCTGCCTGTTCCCGCAAGCAAAATAGAGTTTAAAAAAGCTGCACTCGGTGATTTTTCGGGTGTTGTCGGGGCCGCATTTTTAGAGGATAGAAAGTTATAGCTATGAAAAAAGTTCTGATAGTTCGATTGTCATCAATGGGGGATATTATTTTTCATATTCCGCTCGCAAATATTTTGAAAAAAAACGGATATGAAGTCGGCTGGGTTGTGTCAGAAAAAGGATATGATCTTCTGAAGGGAAATCCTTGTCTTGATAAAGTTTACCTTGTGCCCGCCAAAAA
>CALUTA010000073.1 GCA_944323585.1 Candidatus Gastranaerophilales bacterium | reverse complement strand
GAGCTTTCAGGTAAAATGGACAAGTGTATTTCAACTGTCCAAAATATTCTTGAAAACAACGAAAAAACTCTTATCTTTACTCAATACAAAGAAATGGGCGATATTTTATGCAAGGTTATTGCGGAAGAGTGCAATACGGATCCGCTCTTCTTCCATGGTTCGCTGACAGTGCCTCAGCGAGAAGATTTGATTGACAGGTTCCAGAATAATGATGATTCGAAGATAATGATTCTTTCACTCAAAGCCGGCGGAACCGGTTTGAACCTCACAAGCGCCACAAACGTAATCCATTATGATTTGTGGTGGAACCCGGCTGTTGAAGATCAGGCAACCGACAGAACTTACCGTATCGGTCAGGACAAAAACGTTATGGTTCACCGTATGATTACGCTCGGAACTTTTGAAGAAAAGATTGACGAGATGCTTAAATCCAAAAAAGAACTTGCGGATCTGGCTGTTTACGAAGGTGAAAAGATTATTACGGAACTTTCGGACGAAGAAATTTACGAAATCTTTACTTTGTCGGCTTAATAATCCGTAATGACTTTGTAAGTGCTTGTAAATCGACGTTTTGCGTATTGAGCATGGGTGAATTTTAGCTCATTGCTTGAAATTAATTTTGTTTTAGTTTATAATCTGAATATATCGTACAAAAAGACCATAAAGGTGGTGAAAACATAAATGGCAGAAGTTAAAGTCGGCGAAAACGAGAGTATCGAAAGTGCACTCAGACGTTTTAAGAAAAAAATTCAAAAAGCCGGTATTCTTTCAGAAGTTAAAAAACGTGAAAGATATGAAAAACCGAGCGTAAAAAGAAAACGTAAATCAGAAGCTGCCCGCAAACGTAAAGTTTAAGGGTTAGAAAATAAAAAATTAAACAGGAGGTGAATTTTTACCTCCTGTTTTTTAATTTCGCAATTTTTTATAAGATCCTTCGTCTGAAGCCTCAGGATGACATTTATATGATTTTTATGTCATTCTGAGCAAAGCGAATAATTTGATTATAATAGATCTTTCGGGCTCTGCCCTCAGGATGCTATGTTTAATCGGCTGGATTGCTTCGCCACCGGCTCGCAATGACAAATTTATTTTATTTTTACGTCAAAATTTACTTAGTTTCAATAAAGTTTGTATTCGGAATAAAATTGCTTCTGGTGTCATCTATTTCAATTTTGTTTATAATATTTGCCCGTTTTTTGCGGAAAAGCATATCAACGAACGCTTCAAGACGTGTGATAAAGCCTGCTTCACCGGTCTGCTCATCAATCGTAAGGTGAAGAAGCGGTTTGCCGAAATGTTTTGCGCGTCGTTGAATTCTTTCAACCATCAACGAGTCAGGCCCGCATCCAAAAGCCGTCAGAGTAATTATGCCGTCAATCCGGTTGTCTTTAAGGTAATGTCCGGCCGTTCCTGTCATTTCGTATTCGTTAGCCCAGTATCTTTCACCGCCGAGTGTGTTTATACCTTCATCCATTTGTTCGTCTGATAGTTGTAATGAGGTTACTACTTTAACATCCATTTTTTCAAGTTTTTCTATAATTTTCATGGAAGTTCTTTCGTCATAGATGTTGTATCCGTGAGAAATCAAAGCAACTGATATCGGATATTCTTTTGTCTGATTTTCAATGAAAATTTTACCTTGAAGTGCGTAATTCATTGCTTTTTTATAACTCATACCCGATTTGGTCATGATAAAGAAGTTGTTGTAGCATCTCCAGCCTGCTTTAGAAGCTCTTTTGATTATATTTTCGTCAGTAATATCAAAGTAAGATGCGATTTCTTTCAAAAAAGCATATAAACCTTGATTTTTTTCAGACTTGTCGAGTGTTGCCTCAACCATGGTAAAATCTTTTTTAATAACATTTCTGACAAGATCAGGAAGTCCTCTGATTTTAGAACAGTTATAAATTTTATTTGCTACCGACTGGATAGACGGAACAAAAATTTTATCAACACCTTTATCCAGAAGGTTAAGAATGTGGCCTATATAAACTTTAATCGGAAGACATGTTTCAGTGACAACAAGCGCCGCACCTCTTGACATGGTCTGTTTGGTTGTAATATCAGACAATACTATTTTAATACCCAGATCACTGAAAAATCCGAAGTAAAACGGGTAATTGTTGTAAAATGACATTGCACGGGGTATGCCTATAACTTTTTCATTCGCTTGTATATTTTCCACGATATTCTCCCAATTGGTTTTTTGTAAATTCTTACTACCATAATAATACTTCAAAAAGAAATAAAATGCCAGTTATTTTATTAAAAATTAATATTTGTTTTCAAAGCCTGCTTTTTAGTGTAAAATCAGTATGAAAGGAATAAACAATTGCCGCATTTTTTCATAAATTCAGAGTCTGTGAATAATGGTGAGATAAGCATTGCAGACAAGGAAAATTACAATCATATTGCAAAGTCGCTTCGTGCAAAGCCCGGCGAGCGCCTGCTTTTGATTGATGAAAATCGTATTCAGTATGAAACCGTAATAAAGAACATTTCATCCGCGGAAATTCAATGCAAAGTTTTAAAATCTTATTACTCGGAAAGAGATTTAAAGTTTGATTTGTACCTTGCGCAGAGTCCTTTGAGAAGTGATGCGCAGAATTTTGTGATTGAAAAAGCAACAGAACTTGGAGTGAGAGCTGTGTGTCCTGTTATAACCGATAATTGCGCCTTGAATAAGGAAAACGCCGAAAAGAAAATTGACAGATGGAACCGCATTATGTATGAGGCCTCAAAACAGTGCGAAAGAGCTGTTATTCCTCATTGTGAAGATTTATCGAGTTTAGAAGCATTGCTTAATAGCGGACGTTTTGATAAGATTGCAGCTTTTTGCGAGCGCTGTGCCACCAAAACAATCAGAGATTTCTTTGACGAATCTCCTGTTAAAATCGGCGAAAGTCTGCTTGTTATAATCGGCCCGGAAGGCGGATTTTCCGAGAGGGAATTTGATTTATTCAGAACAAAATCAATTCCGATGCTTACTCTCGGTGATTTGATTTTGAAGGCGGAAACAGCTGTAACAGTTGCTTTAGGAAATATAATATATGAATTTGGACTTAGAGAAAAAAATTAAATCTGATGAAATATTGATGCAGATTGCGCAGAATTTTGACGGCGAAATTTATCTTGTGGGCGGAGCTGTTCGTGATTGTTTGTGCGGCAAGTCAACTAATGACAGAGATTTGGTTGTCACAGATGTTGACCCGAAAACTTTTGCAATTAAAGTTTCAGAATTTTTTGATGCAACTTTTGTTCCGCTGGATGAAGAAAATAAAATTTACCGTGTTGTAATGAAGGATAAGATTAATTATCTTGATATTACGCAGCCCGTCGGCGGAAACATTGAAACAGATCTTTTAAGACGCGATTTGACGATAAACGCAATCGCAGTGAATATTAAAACCTTTGCATTGATTGATAAAACCGGCGGATTGGATGATCTTGAAAACGGCATAATACGTTCAATTTCCGAGAAAAATTTTCTTGACGATCCCCTAAGGATTTTAAGGGTTTATCGTTTTCAGGCGCAAACAGGATTTAAAATAGACGAACAAACTGAAAATCAGCTGAAAAAACATCTTGATTTAATTTCAAACCCTGCTGTAGAGCGCATAAATTATGAGATAATGCATCTTTTCTCAGGAGAATATACTTCGCAAACATTGAAGGCAATGGATGAAATAGGCCTGCTGGAGAAAATTTTTCCTGTTGTGAAAGAACTGAAACAAATTCCGCCAAACTCTCATCATCACCTTCGCCTGCTTGAACACTCAATAGAAACTGTCAGAAATATAGGGGAAATTTATAAATCTTCTCCTGAACCAGTAAAAGACCATTTACAACAATCGGATTTTGGCGGGTATTCAAGGCTTGCACATCTTAAACTTGCAGGATTTCTTCATGATATCGGCAAATTTTCAACCTGGACAATTGAAGAAGACACCGGCCGCCACAGGTTTATTAAACACGATGATGCGGGTTCAAAACTCGTCGTTCCCATCTTGAAAAAACTCTCATTTTCAAATAAGCAGATAGATTACATATCAACAATGATAAAAAATCACATCTATCCTGCCGCTCTTATGACATCGCCTGATGCAAATGAGAAGGCAATGATGCGTTATGTAAGAAAAATGGAAGACAATTCTCTTGACGAAATAGTCCTTGCAAAAGCTGACAGGCTGTCAGCCAGAGGGCCTGTGATTACTGATGAAATGGTTGAAAATAATATAAATTCACTTACACGTTTGCAGAACTTCTATTTGAGCGTAAAAGATACTCTAGAACCGCTTCCGAAACTTCTTGACGGAAATGAGGTAATGAAAATTTTGAATATTAAACCTTCTCCACAGCTTGGTGACATCATGGACGCTCTTCATGAAGCTCAAATCAGCGGGGACGTTATCACAAAAGAGCATGCCATTGAGTTTGTAAGTCACCTGATTTAATATATACAATATATATAAAAATCAAAATATTAAGCGTTTTTGTTACAATTATTTACAAAAATTTTCTGACTAATTTTTTACAAAAACAAGCTTTTTATTTATTTAAAAGCCTGTTTTTGAGTATAAAAACGCTAAAAATTAATATAAACAAGTCAAAATTTAGAAAAAAAATCAATATGTCCTCTTAATATCTCCTTAACATTTCAATAAAAAAGCGCAATTTTTTAAATTCACTGCTTTTAATACTTTTGTGTAGTTGTTATAATATGCTTTGTGAAAAACAAACCAGACATTTTATGATTGAAAAGATTAACATAACAAGTGTAGACAAAAAAAATACCCCTGTGAGTATTAATAAAAAAACAGTAGAAAGTCAGCCTTCATTCAAAGGCGGAATGGTTGATCTGCTTGTAAAAGGTGTTCAAAAGTGTGAAGAACATCCGATGCTTAATGTTTCTGTTCTTGATTTGTCTACGGCAATTATACCCCGTACTATTATTGAAACTACAGCCGGTTCAAATAAAAAAGATAAAGACGGCAAACCGATTGTTGATGAAAACGGCAAAAGAAAGCGCCAATTCAACTGGATAGGCGGTTTTGAAGCTTTAAGAAGAGAAGGATCCGGACTTCTTATAAATTGTATATTCCCGAGTTTTATCGTAATGGGTACCGGAACATTGTTTAACTGGCCGATTATGCGTAAGTTTGATAAAAACCTTATTAACAACTGGGCTAACGGCGAAGCTTATGACAAAATATTAAAATTCTATAAATCAGGCGAGCAGAATGAAGTGCATATGAAAGATTTCTTCAAACGTTCAATTCTGTCACTTGAAGGTGTGGATGGCAAAGCTTATGAAAACGGCGGTGTGAAGTCTTTTGCAATGCTTCTTGCTGACAATCCGGAAGAAATAAAAGGTCTTAGTAATATTGATGATATAGTAAGCAAAATTCGTCTGAAAACAGATGCGGAAGATGCAATAAATATTCTTGCGAAAGCTGCAAATGACGGTAATTATGAGAATACAAAAAAAGCTTACAGAAAGCTTGTTGATCTTACTCACATTTCTGAAAATATCAGATTTGCCGGCGAAGAAGGTTTTCTTGGCAACAACCTTTATTCCTTCTGTAAGGATACCCCAAAAGTTTTGCATGGCGCGAAAGCAAGAGGAATTAAAAACACAGAAGACCTTGGTGTATACTTTAAAAATGCAAAAAAATTAGTAAACTGGAAAAGTATTGGCGGACTCGGGCTTATTATTCCTCTTGCAATTTCCGCACAGCCTATAAACAGATGGATTACACACAAAATTTCAGGACGCAAAGGTGCTCCGATTTATAACGACTACGACGAGAATAAAGAGTATAAAGAACCCACTAAAACTGAAAAACTTCAGCTTTTAAAACAAAAAGTTATATCAATAAGTTCAATGCTCGGAGTCTGCGGACTTTCAATGGTAATGGACAAGCCGAGCCTTAAGTCTTTGTTCCAGTTTAAAGGTTTGTTCCCGACGATGGATCAGGCAAGAATTATTTCAACTGCTACTTTTGCAAGCCGTATGGGTGCTGCAGAAGACAAGAATGAACTTCAGGAATCAACGATCAGAGACATTGCTACCTTCTCAAGCTTTTATTTCCTCGGAGATTACGCTGCAAAAGGTATTGCATCATTTATTGAATCACGAAGCAAAGGTAAAGTAACATTAATAAACAGATTGAAGAAACTTGATGATAACGCAAATGTTCTGCAGAAGTTCTGGAACTGGGCAAAACATACTTCATTAAAATCAACAGATGAACTTGCAACAGCTCATGACAAACGCTTAAGAACAATTTGCCAGCTGGGTAATATAGCATTTTCATTGATATCATTAGGTTTGTTTATCCCTCTATATACAAGAACTCAGGCACAAAAAAATAAAGCAAAACAAGATCTTGCGAAATTAAATGCAGGAAAATCGAATGCGGCATCCGGCGGCGCCGGTACATTGGCTGCAGCCTCGTCGTCAAATTTAAGTATGACAGGTGCTGCGGCCGCAAATTCGACTTTCAAAAAGGCATTTATGAATTCGTAAGGAGAAAATTATGAAGATACTTGAAACCCCGCAATTACAAACTCAAATCAGAAACGAAAAGGATCAACAACAAAATATTCAATTTAAAGGTGCAAGCGATGCAATAAGCCTTGGTTTAAGATTTTTAGATACCAACCAGGCCTGGGGCGCAAATGCAGTTGACCTCGGTTCTATGGTAATTCCAAGAACCACTGTTGATACTGTTAACAGAGGCCCGGCTGCAGGTCTTGAAACTGGACGTCGTGAGGCTTCAGGAACCATTAACCATTCCTTAATCGGTGTTTACGGATCTCTGGCTGCACTTGCTTTTTCTCTGGCACTTAATAAAAAATTTAATGTAAAAGCCGATAAGATTTTTGCAGATAACGAAAGTTTTGATATTATAGGCCGGTATTTCCATAATAATGTTCAAAAGAATGGCCGAGAAGGTGCTCTTGATGCTACATTAGAGAATGTGTTGAAAAATGTAACAACAAAAGTCAACGGTGACGACAAATCACTTTCTGAGCATGATGTTCAGGTTATTAAAGACAGGTTACTAAAAGTGCTTACAAGTCCGGATGTTGATAAAGAAACAATACCGGATTCTACACGCAGGTATCTTGTAAATTATGTTATGTCAGCAACAGGGTCTGAGTCAGACTTTACATTGAAAGGATTTAATAAAGAAACAACTTCTAACCTTTCAACTTTTATAGAAAATCTGTATAATATTTCAAAAACTTTGACTAAGGAAAACGTAATTAAAGAATTTGAGAACGCCGCTAAGTTTAGTGAAAATACGTTTATCAATGCCATTAAAAAATTAAATAATCGCAGAACCATAGCCGGTATGGCAATTGCTTCCGGTATAGG
>CALUTA010000072.1 GCA_944323585.1 Candidatus Gastranaerophilales bacterium | reverse complement strand
GAAGGTCATCCCGCCAGCGTTATGGATATGAGCTTTGCAAATCAGGCACTCGGTATTGAATTCCTCGTTAAAAATAAAGGAAGGCTGGAAAACAAACTTTATACACTTCCGCATGAAGTAGATGTAAAAATCGCAGAACTTAAACTAAAATCTATGGGTATAAAAATTGATACCCTGACGGAAGAACAGGAAAAGTATCTGAACAGCTGGAAAATTGATTAAGATAAAAGGCGCCGGATGAAATCCGGCGCCTTTAGTATATTTATTATATAAACTTTGAACTAAGCTTGACTTTGATTTTCTGTATTTTCTTCGGCAATACATCTTTCAAGTTTTTTATTATGCATAATTGAAGATATAAATGCCGCAACAATGAACAGTAAGCCGATTAAGCCTGTCAAGACTTCGGGAACTTCTCTGATTGCGGAAATCAGCATCAAAATTGACAGTGCGCCGATTGCCCAGTGAGCACCGGATTCAAGATAAATGAATTTTGCAAGTGTTTTCTTTTCGACAAGCATAATGGTTAAAGATCTTACGAACATTGCGCCGATTGCAAGCCCGATTGAAATAATAATGATATCTTTACTCAGTGCAAATGCACCAAGAACACCGTCGAGCGAGAACGAAGCATCAATAAGTTCAAGATAAATAAAAGCAATCAGCCCGCCGCATTTAACGTTGTCCGCCGCACATTTTGCAAGACGCATTTCTTCGTGTTTTTCAAGATAATGTGTAACCCCGTCAATAACAAGGTAAACAACAACACCTGCAATACCTGCCAGCAGTGAATAATGGTTCTGGCTTCCGTGAATAAAGTGCTGTGTAATCATCAGTGAAATTAATGTAATAACGATTTCAATTCCCTTGAAATGGTCAAGATGAGAAAGAGCAGCCTCAATGTTTTTCAACCAGTGTACTTCTTTTTCGTGGTTGAAGAAGTAATTCAAGAAAAGCATCATTAAGAATGTTCCGCCGAAAGTTACGATAGGAGCGTGGGTTTCGTGCAGATAGTGCGCATACTGGTCTGAATCCGTAAGTGCAATTTTTGCGACATCATACATTCCTATTTTCGCAAAAACCGAAACGACCAGTATCGGGAATAAAAATCTCATACCGAAAACGGCGATTAAAATCCCCCATGTTAAAAATCTGTGCCGCCATACGTGTGACATTTTTTCTAATTTCATTGCATTAACTACAGCGTTGTCAAACGACAGACTTACTTCCAGCACGCTCAAAACAATTGCAATGAACACACAGGCCCAGCCTGTCCCGGGAGCCACGTGATTTCCCCAGAAGTATGCTCCCAAAAGCCCGACAATTGTCACAATATATGAGCCTAAAAAGTATTGTATCATTACTATTCTCCTCTTTTACCAGTTTAATTATACCGAAATATCCTCATTTGCCAAATCATGTACATGTATGATATAATATGATATGCAAGGTTATAGGAGAGAAATATGCTGAAACGTATACACAGAGCTGATTTGCAGGGGGGGGGGGCAGCCGTATTTATGCTCTCCTAGAGGTTTTACGCCGAATTTTGATATAAAATCAGCCTTCACCATGGCGGAAGTCCTGATTACACTCGGGATAATCGGAATAGTAATAGCAATGACATTACCGGGGCTTCTTGGCAGGTATCAGGAAAGGGTTACGATAACCAAGTTGAAGCAGACATATTCAATTCTTTCACAGGCTTTTTCAATGGCAATTAGTGAATACGGTACTATTGAAAACTGGTGCAATATTGATGAAGGGCGTGAAGTCTGTGCCGATATTATAAAGGAGCGAGCCGGAAAATATATAAAAAAAGTTCTTGATTGCAACAGTGCGTGGAAAAAAGCGTGTTTTGCCGGCGGATATGGAAACAGATTTAACAATGGTGTTATTGGAGGATACGGGCAAACGGCCTTTGTAATGGCCAACGGCGTTTCTGTCTCAATAAAAGCCTCTAATGGCGACGGGTTTACAGGTTCTTGGTGTGCAGGAAATATTCGTCAGGGCGGTTATCAAAATGTATGCGGATACATATATGTTGATATAAATGCACAGGGCGGACCCAATATAGACGGGCGTGATTTTTTTGCTTTTAAAATATATAGAGATGGCATAGTTCCTCAGGGTGAAGAGAAGAATAATGTTTGGGTAGAAACTTTTGAGAATCAGTGTTTGGGAAAGGGGTATTACAATGGTTCTGCTGCTTGCACAGCGTGGGTTTTGTACAACGAAAATATGGACTATCTTCACTGTGATGATTTGAGCTGGGACGGCAAACGCAAATGCGGCAGGTAGCAAATTAATCCTGATATTTGAAAAATAATTTGTTCTTGATATACTAGGGTTATGAAAGATATGTTAGATAAAATTCTTCAAATAGAGAAGAAGTACAACGAACTGGGTGTTACGTTGTCAGACCCTGCTGTAATACAGGATTATAACAGATTTCGTGACCTTTCAAAACAAAGAAAATCAATGGAAGAAACCGTACATCTGTATTACGACTGGAAAAAAGCCGTAGATTCAATAGCCGAAGCCAAAGAAATGATAAAATCCGAACATGATGACGAGATGAAAGCATTTCTTAAGGCCGAAATGGAAGCAAATGAAGCAAAACTGCCGGAATATGAAGAAAAAATGAAAATTCTTCTTCTGCCCCGTGATCCGATGGATGATAAAGACATTATCCTTGAAATCAGAGGCGGTGCAGGCGGAGATGAAGCAAACATTTTTGCAGGCGATTTAGCAAGAATGTATATGCGCTATGCCGACAAAAAAGGCTGGCAGACACAAATTTTGTCCAAAACCGAATGCGAAGCCGGCGGATATTCGGAAATTATTATTTCAATCAAAGGTGATGCCGTATATTCTCAATTGAAATACGAATCAGGTGTTCACCGTGTTCAGAGGGTTCCTGCAACGGAATCTCAGGGACGAGTTCACACATCCACCGCAACAGTGGCAGTAATGCCTGAAGTTGATGATGTTGAAGTTGAACTCAATATGAATGATATCGAAATTACAACAGCACGTTCGGGCGGCGCCGGAGGCCAGAACGTTAATAAAGTTGAAACTGCAGCCAGAGTTTTCCACAAACCTACAGGAATAATGATTTTCTGTACGGAAGAACGCTCACAGCTTCAAAATAAAGAACGTGCGCTTCAAATTTTGAAAGCAAAGCTTTACGATATGGAAGTTCAAAAGCAGATGAAAGAGATTACGGATCTTCGCCGTTCACAGGTCGGAACAGGCGACAGAAGCGAAAGAATCCGAACTTATAACTTCCCTCAGGGCCGCTTGACCGATCACAGGCTTAACCACAACCTCAATGTCTGGACTGTTATAGACGGTGACCTTGATGAATTGATAAAGCTTTTGATGGAATACGACCAAAAATTAAAACTGGAAAAATTAGCAGAGGTGAATTAGTGTCAGATAGAAAGTGCGCCGGATGCGGAGAAATTAAAAACAGAGATGACTTAATAAAAATTACCCGTCAAAACCCGCATGGTGCCTTAGTTATCAACCCTGACTCCAAAGTATTTGGCAGATCGGTATATCTTTGCTATAATAAAACGTGTATAGAGAATGCTTTTAAAAAGAATAAAATATCAAAAGCATTGAAAACCTCCGTACCTTTAGAACTGAAAGGGAAATTAATAAATGAGTTTTGAAACAAAAAGAATAAATGAAATAGCCAAAGAATTAAATATGACAAGCAAAGAAATTCTTGAAAAGCTTGCCGCAATGAACATTACCGGAAAAACTCATTCAAGCACGCTGACTCCCGATCAGGAAAGAAGATTGAAGGATTTAATAAAAAACGGGCCGAACCAGCAGGCTAAAAAGCCGAAAGCTTTTGTTGTAAAAAAAGCCAAAAATCCGGAACCGGTGTCTGAAACTCCGGTAGCGGAAGAAAAAAAATCTGAACCTGAAGAAAAGAAAGAAGAAGCCCCCAAACGTCCGCAGATAGAGATTATCAAACCCAAAAGCCGTTTGGAAATTGTCCGCAGAGCGCCTCAAAATCCGGCTAATGCAGCCGCAAACGTAAAGTCTTCAGAAGGTAAAAAATTTCCGCCCCGTTCTGAAAGACCGGAAAGAGGCAAAAAACCTTTTCAATCACAAGGGGCAAAAGATGGAGAAAAATCAAAAGAATTTAAAAAGCCGGAAAGACCTGATTCAGGCGAAAGAAAACCTATTCAGCGTCATATAATTTCTCAGGAAATCTATGAAAATAAAGGTTCCGGCAGAAGAAGAAGCGACAACAAGCATAAAGACAAAGATTTTAACTCTAAAAAAGAAGAGCAGGAAAGAATTTCTCTGGAAAAGGCTGCTGCTCAGAAACACAAAAAACGGGTTCATAAAGAAGAAGAACACGAAGCCGTAACGCAAATCGTAGTTGATAGAGCTATGACAATCAGCGAACTGGCAGAAAAAATTCAAAAAACTCCAGCTGAAATCGTTAAATTTTTGATGTTTCAGGGTATTATGGCAACCGTAAACCAGCTTATAGATATTGACGTAATCAAAAAGATTTGTGCGGAATACAACCTTGAAGTTCTTGATGAAGACCTTGATGCCTATATGGAAGAGGAGTTAGAAAAAGAAGAAAAGCAAAAAGCTCTTTCTGAAGTTGACAAAAAGCTTCTCAAAAAACGTGCGCCGGTTGTTAGTATCATGGGGCACGTTGACCACGGTAAAACGACCCTTCTCGACAGCATCAGAGCATCAAAACACAAGATTGTGGCAACCGAAGTCGGCGGAATTACGCAGTCAATCGGTGCATATACCGTTTATCTTGACAACAACAAAGAAAAGAAAATTGTTTTTGTTGATACCCCCGGACACGAAGCTTTTACGGAAATGAGAGCCAGAGGTGCGCAGGCAACGGATATTGCGATACTTGTTGTTGCGGCTGACGACGGTATAATGCCTCAGACAATAGAAGCTATTAACCACGCAAAGGCCGCTAATGTGCCGATTATCGTTGCAGTGAACAAAGTTGATAAACCGGATGCAAATCCTGATAAGATTTTGCAGCAATTGACAGAACACGGGCTTGTACCTGAAGCCTGGGGCGGAGATACCATTACGGTCAAAGTTTCAGCACTTCAGGGAACAGGTATTGATGAACTTCTTGAATATATTCTGCTCGTTGCGGATCTTCAGGACCTTAAAGCCAATCCGAAAGCCGAAGCTTCCGGTGTTGTAATTGAAGCAAACCTTGATAAAGGTAAAGGGCCTGTTGCAACGCTTCTTGTTCAGAACGGAACCTTAAGAGTCGGCAACTGCATTGTTGTCGGAACCGCTTGCGGTCGTGTGAGAGCCCTGCTTTCAGACAGCGGAGAAAGAATTAATAAGGCAGAGCCTTCTACACCTGTTGAAATTTTAGGCTTAACCGAAGTTCCTCAGGCAGGCGATCATTTTGAGGTTGTTAAAAACGAAAAAGAAATGAAAGCGATTGTTGAAAAACGCAAGCAAAAAGAGCGTGACAAACGGCTTGATGCAATGCTTCCTGCACATATCAGACGTGAGGCCGTTGCAGGTGAAGATGATATCCCGCAGTTGAATTTAATTATCAAAGCCAACACTCACGGCGCTGCCGAAGCTGTTTCGCAGGCAATTGCCCAGCTTGAATCAAAAGAAATTAAGACAAAAATTATTCACGTTGGAGTCGGCGATATTTCAGAAGCCGATGTTATGCTGGCATCAGCATCAAATGCCTTAATCCTCGGGTTTACGGTAAAAGAAGACAGCAATGCTCTTGCAGCGGCCGAGAGAGAAGGGGTTACAATCAAGAAATACGATATCATCTATCAAATTCTTGAAGATATTGAAAAGACCATGCTGTCACTTCTTGAACCTGAAGTTAAAGAGGTTGAACTCGGAAAAGCCGAAGTCCGTCAGGTATTTACAATAGGCAAAACGATAAAAATAGCCGGATGTTATGTCACGGAAGGTAAAATAGTAAGAAGCAAGGATGCGGTTCTCTACCGTAACGGTCAGGAAATATACAGAGGTGCAATTGACCAGCTTAAACGTTTCAAGGATGATGTAAAAGAAGTTGCTCAAGGCTTTGAATGCGGTATATCTTTTGCAAAATGGAATGACATTGAAGTCGGCGATATAATCGAAGTTTCAACAAAAGAAGAAGTTCAGCGCAAGAGTTTGTAAAATTTAAACTACTGCCAAAGAATATAAAAGGAATACGAAAATGACATTACGAAACGAAAGAGTCAGAAAAGAATTAATGAGGGATATTTCGGATATCTTGAGAAAAGAAATCCGGGGATTAGCCGGAGTAGTTTCTGTTTTGGATGTAGAAGTTTCTCATGACAATTCTTTTGCAAAAGTGATTTACAGTGTTCTGGGCAGTCCTGAACAGATTGAAAAGACGAAAGAAATTATAGAAAAAAGCACCCCGAAAGTAAGATACGAAGTCGGAAAAAGAATTCGTTTGCGCCTGACACCCGAGTTGAAATTTGTATATACAGATTCACTGGAAAAAGGTTCAAAGGTCAGCGAGATTATCGACAAAATTTCAAGAGGAGAAATCTAGGGTGGATACGGCGAGCCCTGAAGGTGCGCTGAATAAAGCGACAGATGTTTCTTCCGGTTCCTTGTTTGGTTTTTTGAATGTTCGAAAGCCTAAGAGCCTGACATCGCATGACGTTGTTTACAGGATTAGACGTGCGTCAAAAGTTAAACAGGTTGGCCACACCGGAACGCTCGATCCTTTTGCGGAAGGTGTTTTGCCTGTTTGTGTCGGAAAGGCAACACGATTGATTGAATACCTTGACGATGACAAAGAGTATATTGCAGTCGTAAAATTCGGAGTCGAAACTGATACTTACGACCTTGACGGGCAGGTTCTGACGGTTTCTGATAAAAAGGTGTCTAAAGAGAACCTTGAGGCTGTTTTGCCCGAGTTCAGGGGCGAAATTATGCAAATGCCTCCAATGTATTCTGCAATCAAGGTTAAGGGTAAGAAGCTGTATGAATATGCCAGAAAAGGTCAGGATGTTGAGATTGCGCCAAGAAAAGTTTTTATAGAAAAACTTGAGTTGAAAAGTTTTGACTTTGAAAATCAAACGGCTGAAATCGTTGTAAAATGTTCAAAAGGTACATATATCAGATCAATTGCGCATGATATGGGGCAAAAACTCTTGTGCGGGGCGCATCTAGGGGGGCTTACAAGAACTCGTGCCGGAAAATTCGGGATAGAATCTTCAATTGCACTTGAAGAATTTCAAGGCGTTGAAGATATAAAGAAACATCTTATTAATCCTATTGACATGCTTGATTACGCAAAAATTAAAGTGACGGAAGAAGAACACAAAAAAATTATGAACGGAATGCCCATCCTCAATAAGAATGATATTTTGAGCGGTCAAGTTGTAATTTTAATTTATAATGATATAATAAATGCAGT
>CALUTA010000071.1 GCA_944323585.1 Candidatus Gastranaerophilales bacterium | reverse complement strand
CTGACCATTCCGTTTATTACAGCATCCGAAATC
This sequence comes from Candidatus Gastranaerophilales bacterium, assembly GCA_944323585.1. GTDB lineage: Bacteria > Cyanobacteriota > Vampirovibrionia > Gastranaerophilales > Gastranaerophilaceae > Scatenecus. Next base: position 7,446 of record CALUTA010000071.1, on the reverse strand, counting down.
TGATATGCCGGACGTATAAATTCCTGTGCGGTTTTATTAACGTCAGCAAACTGCAAATCGGCAGCTTTTCCTGTTTTGCCTCTGAGAGCGGCACGTTTGTACCAGCGTTCTTTTATTACATCAAGCGGTGTGAATACGTAGACTTTCACGTCCATGATTTCTCTCAAGCCTTCATTAAGAACATAAAGTCCTTCTGTCAGAATGACTTTTGCCGGTTTTTTGAGTTCTCCGTCCGGATTGCTTACGCAGGTAACAAAATCATATAACGGTGATTTTATTTCTTTTCCTTTTTTCAGTGATATGAGGTGTTCTTTCATAAGCTCCAGATTAATTGCGTCCGGAGTATCAAAGCTGAAACCTGTTTTAAACAATTCCTCATAGCTTCCAGCATCAAGAAGTTCTTTTGATGTGTCTTTATAATAGTCATCACAGCGGATTACTGTATAAATGCCTTCCTTTTTCTCTTTTACGCAGGCTTTTATAGTATTGTCAACGAAAACGGTTTTTCCGGAGGCGCTTTCACCTGTTATTCCAATCAGAAACGTTTTCTTCTTTTCCTGAACCACCATTCTTGCAATATTTAGAATAAGATTATCTGATATCTTTAAAAACAGCGGCTGAGGCTGCTTTTTATCTTCTTCCAGAATTGTCTTTAATGCTTCAACAATTGTGGAAATCATCTCCATATCTCGTCTTGATGAATAGTAGTCATAACTTGTCAGCTGAAAATCCGTTTTCATATATCCTTTAACCCTTATAAAAAAATCTTATTTATACATTGTACTTTAAATTATTTCGAATTTCCTCTAATAATAAATTTTGTAACAAAAATATTTAAAAAATTAAAGAAACGGGCAAAATATCCGTAAGAGAATTATGTAAAGATAATTGGAGTAGAAAGTATGTATCAGGATGAGATTTTTGAAAATGCACTGCGTGAAAGAAGAGAAGAAAACTATTCAAACTTGAAAACTGAAATTTCAGCAATGGAATTTGCTATTGAGAAATTTTTGAACAATGTTCTTGAATGCACTGCATCAATTTCAGAAAGAGATTTTCATGTAATGACACTATAGTTTAACTATAGTGTCATTTTTTTATGCATACATTCCAAATGGCTGTATTGTGAACGGATTTGACATCATCATCGGGTTGCTGTATATGCCGTACATATTCATTCCGGTTGAATTTTGATTGTACATAGATTCAAGTGTTTTTAATATGAAATCAAGTTTAACAATAGTTTCTCTGTATTTTTCAGCCGGAGATGTTTCAGAAGATTCATCTGATGAATTACCTGAGTTTTCAGGATTTTCAGTATTTTCGGATTTTTGGGTTTTCTCAGCTGATGCGGCGCTTAACACAGGTGTTTGTGTTCTTTGTTCTGCCTCAGAGACACTTGCAGGTTGTGAGGAGGCAGGTGTTTGAGCTTCTGTCTGCTCCGGCTTTGCAAGAACTCTTGCATCTGCTGCTGAACCTATTTCTCCGTTTTGATATGCCGTAACTACATTTTCGTATGCTTTTTCAATTTTTTTGTTTGTTTCCGGATCTTGTTCATAGCGTGCTTTGGCTGTCAAAAGGACTTCTTCCAGTACACGGTCATCTTTTTGCGCTGCGAGTGCCGTTTGTTTTGCAGGCTCATTTTGAAGCTTATCCTGTAACTGGTCAAGTTCTGATTTGCCGAGAGCTTTTTCCATGGCTTTTCCTGCTAGCCAGCAGGAGAGAAGTCCAACGCCGATACCCACTACAGCACCGATTACTGTTCCGACACCTGGGGCTACAGAACCTAGCGCTGCACCTTTTGCTGCCCAAAGCGCTGCTACAGCCGCTGTACCTGCTTTTGCACCTATTGCATATGCTCCCAACTGTGCGCCGGCGGTGGCAATTACACGTCCGGTCTGTTTTAGAGCTTTTTGAGTTCCTGTTCCTTCTCCGGGTTTTACAGGTTTGCCGTTTTCGTCAATAGCATCAAAAGTTTGTTTTGTTGCAATAATTTCGGGTATAGAAAGTGCTGCATCAATTCCGACTGCGGTTGCTGCGTTTGCACGTCCGAACTTTGCAACAGTTCTAAGTGCTGATGATTTTGTAAGAGCCGTGTTTATGGCACCTTTTGCTTTGTTGTAGCCGGTTACAGTTTTAACTTTGTTCCAGGCTTTGCCGGTTTTGGAAACAGGTTTTAATGAGCCTGTTGTTTTTTCAATATGTATTTTTTGATTTGCATCTGCAATTGCCTTATCAATCTCTTTCATCTTGTTGGCATAGTCTTTGCCTTTCAGGGTTTTGGCTTCGCCTATCAAGCGTCTGACGTCATCATAATATTTTGATTTATTAAATTCATTAACTGCCTTTTGTGCATTTTTAAGGTTTTTAGCAAGCTTTTTGTCTGTTAGTTCGGATAAGAATTTTTTTGCTTCAGCTTTGCTCATTCCTTCGGTTTGCTGAAATTCAGAAAAAGCTCTTTGAAGTTCTCTTAATTTTTTAGTTTTTTCAGCGCCTGAAAGCGTTTTTACTTCTTCAGACAATTTTTTAATATTATCGGCTTTTTGAAACTTTTGTAGTTCTTTTGTCGGGTCGCCTGTGACAGGGCGGAATCTTTTCTCAAGATCCTGAATTTCCATATTTCTCATAAAATTATCGTAAGTTTCTCGATTTGTAGCCCCTTTAAGCCCCTGTTCGATTTGTTTTTGTTCCTGCAATGCTTTTTTAGGGTTTTTCAAGTCCGGTAAAAGTGTTGTAGTTCCGCGAATGCCTTTTTCTAGACCTATTGTCCAGACTGCCATGGAAGGATCATTTACTGAAATGCGTTGTTCTTCAGGAGTCAACCCCATTGCATATCTGGTTAAAAGTTTAACGTCACTGTTTACTTTGATACTGTCACTCATAATTTTCCCCTTATGGATTTTCCCCGTATATATTTATTAAGTATTTTGTATAATAAAAATTGCCTTTAAGTTGCAAAAAGTACTAAGTTTTGTAACAAACTTAGTACTTTTCAATCCCAAGGGTTGCAGGGGGATTTGGAGTTAAGACTTAGCCCATCATATTGAAGCTGCCGAACGGGTTTGATGGATTATTAAAGTTCATATAATTCATATTGTTTCCCTGTCCTGCTGCCTGAAGATATGCCTGTTGAAGTTTCATAAATTCTTCGTCGTTGCTCATGTTATTTCCGCCGTAGGGAATTGTTGAAGTGTCTATTGAAAATTGCGAATTAGCTTGAGCAAGTTTTTCTGCCTCTTTTTTTTCGGAGTAAGATTTGCCGACAATGAATCTTCCAAGTAAATCACCTGCAGCAAAACCAACCATACCACCTAAGAACGGAATCGGAATAAAGGCTTGGGTTAAGGCACCGCAAAGGGTGCTTATACCGAGTCTTACACCTGTTTTTGCGGTTTCTCCGGCTCCTGCTAAAACTCCTTCATTTGTCGTTGTTCTTATAATGTTCGGAAGTTCAAATGCAAGGGTCATAACGGCACCGATAAGAGGCATTCGTTTGCCCAAAACTTTTCCTATACTTTTGAATTTTGCCCAGCCTGCTGACTTACCTGCGACCTTTGCAGCTTCGCCGGCAGATGTCCAGTTTGTCTGCAAATCCGGCCAGATACTGGTAATACTGTTTTTAGTTGCCTTCCAGAAAGAACCTTCGTTTTGTGCAAGAAGTCTGTCATTGTGTCTTACGGCTGCATCTGTACCGGCTTTAAATGCCCTTCCAAAACGTTTTTTGAATGGCAGATTGTTATTTTTGCCTACTTGCCAGCTTGCTTTAAATCTGTTTGAAAATGCGTCATACCCTGTACCCAAGACAAATTCAGGATACATTTTCAAGTATTTCCATGTTGAATTTACAGCACTATCTACCGTAGTCATTTTAAACCTACCTGTTTTAAACCTAACCTTACTTATATAAAGAATTTTTTTCTTTTGAAATTGCGTGATATTTGATATTTGTAAAGAAATGTTACATTTGTTAATATTTACAAAAACGGCTAAAAGCGCTATAATCACCTTATGTATTGTAAGAATTCAAGAGTTTTTATAGAGGATGATGACCTTTGCATAAGTTGTGAAAATTATGTAAAGGAGCTTGACTGTCCGCTTCTTGCGGCTCTTGCCATGGGAGATGTATTTCTTGAGGAATCTCTGCAGGTTACAAGCTGCGGGTTTTATAAAGAATTCAAGCGTAATCTGCGCATTGTGAAGGATGAGGAATAATGCATAATATAACTTTAATCAACGGTGACGGAATCGGGCCTGAGATAAGCGAGGCGGTTGTCAGAATTATTGAGGCTTCAGGGCTTAAGATAAATTGGGATTTGCAGACTGCCGGCGAAGATGTGATTGAAAAAGAAGGCACTCCGCTTCCACAAAGGGTTCTGGAGTCAATACGCAAAAACAAAGTTGCATTGAAGGCTCCGGTTACGACTCCAATAGGTAAAGGTTTTAGATCAGTAAATGTTCAGCTGCGAAAAGAACTTGATTTGTACGCAAATTTGCGCCCATGCAAAAATCTTCCGAATGTAAAAACTCGCTTTAATAATGTTGATATTGTGGTTGTAAGAGAAAATACTGAAGACTTGTATGCCGGTATTGAACGTCAGGTTGATGAAAATGCTGCGGAAAGTATAAAAATTATTACACGCAAAGCCACGGAAAGGATTTGCAGATTTGCTTTTGATTATGCTCTTAAAAACGGCCGTAAAGAGGTTTGCGTTGTGACAAAAGCAAATATCATGAAGCTTTCTGACGGATTGTTTTTGAATACATACCGTGAAGTTGCAAAAGATTATCCACAAATCAAGCAGCGTGAAATTCTTGTTGATAATCTTTGCATGCAGCTTGTCCAGAAGCCTGAACAGTTTGACGTCCTTGTTTTGCCGAATTTGTATGGCGATGTAGTGTCAGACCTCTGTGCAGGGCTTATTGGCGGACTTGGTGTTGCTCAGGGTGCGAATATAGGTGAAAATTGCGCCGTGTTTGAACCTGTTCACGGCTCTGCTCCGGATATTAAAGGCCAAAATAAGGCAAATCCAACCGCACTTCTTCTGTCTGCGATTGAGATGCTTAATTATATCGAAGAAAAGGCCTATGCAGATAAAATCGAGAAAGCTTTGTTTGCAGCGTTGAAATCCGGTAAATGCACGGTTGATTTGGGCGGAAATTTAGGTACAAAAGAATTTGCTGATGAAATTATTAAAAATTTACATCAGGCCTAAATCTCTTAAAAATCTTTCGTTATCAGCAAGCTCTGCAAGTTTTTCATCCTCAAACGGATCTTTGATTTTACCTTCTCGTATCATTTCCTGCATCATATCAATATGAGAAGTGTTTTCAGGATCAGAAAGTACGAGTTTTGAGAAGTTTTTGATGTCGCATTGTTTTTCAAACATTTCTACTGCACGTTTTGACAGGTTGTCAAGAAATTCGTTCGGCTGTCCGTTGTTTAGTTCAATCGGATTAGACATCCCGTTTGCTGCCTTTTGTTTTTTATTATTATTCAGTTTTAAAACAAATTTTCTAAGCATGCACATTCTCCCTATATCTATTATGCATTATTTTGGCAATAATGCAATAAATCTTAAGATTTTGTGAATGGATTATTGAATCTTGATTATAATATGTCTTTAAACTATAATATATTTGCAAAAAATTAAGATGAAAGAGGTTTGAAATGCTTGATATTAAACTAATTAGAGAAAATCCCGATAAAATAAACGAGCTTTTGAAAAGAAGAAATCCGGAGCTTTCTATAGATGAAGTTATTAAGATTGATGAAGAAAGACGAAAAATTCAGACACAGGCAGATGAATTGAGAGCCAAACGTAAAAAAGATTCTCAAATGATAGGCGAGTTGAAGAAAAAGGGTGAGAATACTGATGCCGTACAGGAGGAAGTCCGCAAAATCGGTGATGATATCAAAGCATTGGAAGAAAAACAAACCGAATTAGACGATAAACAGCGCAATATTCTCTTGCATATACCGAATATTCCTGATGAAACAACACCAATCGGCTTATCGGAAGATGATAATATCGAGGTTTACAAGTGGGGAGAGCCGAGAAAATTTGATTTTGAATTTAAGGCTCACTGGGATTTGTGCGAAGAAAAAGGGCTTGTTGACTTTGAAAGAGGTGTAAAGCTTTCACAGAGCCGTTTTATCCTGTACAGAGGAAAAGGTGCAAAACTTGAACGTGCTATTATAAACTTCTTCCTTGATTATCATACTCAGGAACAGGGGTATGAAGAAGTTTTGCCGCCTTTTATGGCTAATGCGGCTACTATGACAGGCACAGGCCAGCTTCCGAAGTTTAAAGATGATATGTACAAATGTGTTGATGAAGATTTGTACCTTATTCCGACAGCGGAAGTTCCTGTTACAAATATCTATGCAGGCGAAATCCTTTCTGAGGACGACCTTCCGAAATATATGACGGCTTACACACCATGTTTCAGACGTGAATCAGGTTCTGCCGGCAAAGATACAAGAGGCTTAATCAGAGTGCACCAGTTTAATAAAGTTGAGCTTGTAAAGCTTACAACTCCTGAAACTAGTAAAGAAGAACACGAAAAATTAACGGAAGACGCAGAAAAAATGCTTCAACTCCTTGAACTTCCATATCGTCGTGAAGCTCTTTCTACGGGCGATATAGGATTTTCGGCAAACAAATGCTGGGATTTGGAAGTCTGGATGCCTTCTTACGGAACTTACAAAGAAATTTCAAGCTGTTCAAATTACGGCGATTATCAGGCAAGACGTGCGAACATACGCTACAGAGAAAAAGCAACCGGAAAAACAAGACTTGTCCATACAATCAACGGCTCAGGGCTTGCTGTCGGTAGAACTTTTGCGGCGATTGTTGAAAATTACCAGCAGGAAGACGGATCAATTATCATTCCGGAAGTATTAAGAAAATACACAGGTTTTGACAGAATTTAATCTGTTAAAATTATATATATAAAGGCTCCTGAATTTATGGAGCCTTTTCTGTGTATTTTACAAATCTGTATTTTTAGGGCATAATAATTATGGTAAATAGCTGTTTTAAGGATAAAGATGTACGAATTTCCGTTTGAACTTGATGAATTTCAAAAAGAAGCCTGTGATTTTATAGACAATGGAAAGAGTGTTGTTGTTTGTGCACCGACCGGAGCCGGCAAAACCGTTATTGCAGAACATGCAATCCACAGAGCACTGGAAAACGGAACAAGAGTTTTTTATACAACACCTTTAAAGGCGCTTTCAAATCAGAAATTTTACGATTTTTCGGCAAAATTCGGACAGGATAAAGTAGGGCTTTTGACAGGCGACACTTCAATAAATCGTAATGCGCAGATTGTTGTTATGACAACGGAAGTTTTCAGAAATATGTTGTATGGCACAAACTTCGGTGCAGTTGCTGACAATATGAAGGATGTAAGATACGTTGTTCTTGATGAAGTTCACTATAT
>CALUTA010000070.1 GCA_944323585.1 Candidatus Gastranaerophilales bacterium | reverse complement strand
CCGCCATATCCGTCAGTAGCTCCGGCCTCTTTACCAACTGTTACTGCACTTCCGTCAAGGCTTACATCACCTCTTGCAACAACCATACCATTGATAGTAATAGGTGCCGTTCCGCCGGCCATAGATGAAGAATCCCAAGTAAGAGTTGTTGTTTGTGCATTTGGAAACCCGTGACTAAGGTCTGTATCACCAGGTAGTTGAACTCTGTCTGCTTCATCAATTTTATTGTATAAATTATTAAATGTAGATTGAGTAGGAGTAAATACGTTTAAAGAACCAACATTCAGTACACCGCTGGCGCCGACGACCATACCTTGCGGAGATACAAATACCAGGTTTCCGTCGGTTTTCAGTGCTCCATTAGATTCAGCCAATGCATTAACTATACCATCAAGTCTAATTTTACCATTTACAAGGTTTACAAAAGTGTTGATGGAATCTAACTTTGCGGTACTATCACCATCAATGCTTCCGTCAGGGTTAACAGTAATATCTCCGTCCAGATGATAAGCCTGAAATATAAAGTTTAGGATGTCACCTTTTGAAAGGTTCATTTCCTGAAACCTTTTAAACCCAACATCACCGTTAAACATGTCAGGTCTAATGTCATAACCGCCTGTATACGGGTTCTTGCCTATTGCATTGCCAGCTCCATCTTTGATAGATGTTGCCATTGTGGGATCAGCCATTGATTGCTGTAAAACTAACAATGAGCACACAATTAGCGGAGCTAATCTTTTTTTGTTGGTTTGTAATTTTCTCATACTTAACCTCTTATCTATATTTAGCACATAACACTCGCATTTTTTATATATTTATATAAACGTATTTTGCTACATGAAACTTGAGCAATTTTCACATTTTTTTTACAAATATTTACAATTTATATAAATTTGATAATTTCATGCTCGTTTTTGGGTAAGTGATATTATATAGTATACCCAATATATCTAAAATATATCCAAATTGTATAAATATTAAGAAATGTAAATTTGAATTTTACCCCTGAAAGTCAGGTATATCAAGAAAGGTTAAATATATTAAAAAATTAGTATTAAATTTTATGCAATTTCCTGCCGAAAAAAAACTTTATAAAGATAAAGAGAAGTATAAAAATGCGCTTTTTGCAATTGTAAAAGGAGCAGAAAGGACAAGTTATGTGTGCTGATCAATTATCACCAACATTTTACAAGAAATTTGGTATGTCGACCGAGCAATGGAATGCTATCGGAGAAAAGGCTCAGGCTATTTGTAAAGCTAATCCAAAAGCAATTTACAGTATCATGGGACTTATTGAAAATGGTATGAAACCCGAGGAATTGGGAATGCAGCTTGCAAATCAAAATGCGGAGAAGCTGTCCGGAGTCGGAACAACAGTAGAAAAACAAAATGTGTCAAAGCTTGACGCAATGAAACCTAAAGTTGTTCTTGAAGATATGGAAAACAAGGACATTCGTGATGCGAGCGAGGCGCAATGGAAAGATTATTTTGAAGCCAGATATAAAGCTAATCCTTCAGAAGCTAAGTATGATATTGCAAGAGTAATCTACAGAAAACAGGTTGCTCAGGTTCAGGCCGGCTTAAATAACATGCTTCATGATAAAAAACAGAGTTATGTTGTTAAAGCTAAATATTTGGCAGAAGGTTTTGCAACAAATAAAGAACAGGATGCCTATGCAAAAGAAATGGACAGGCTGAAAGCCAGATATAAAGAAAATCCTGATGAAGCAATAAGAGATTATAACGGACTTTTCAGAGTAGACGGGTATAATGACCCTGTAGATGAGGGCGGACATTTAACAGGAGAACAGTATGATGCTCTTATCAAAATGAAAGCTCTGGATAATTTTGAAATTGATTCAGACAGGCTTGAAAATATGGCTGTTACGGCTGTTGCTAACAATGCATACAGTAAAGGTGTTAAGAAGGCAAATGAATATTATGCTAAAGCTGAAAAACTTAAAACAGAAGCAGCACAAACCCCTGAAGGCAGAAAGCTTCAACAAGAGGTAATAGAGCAGGACGTAAAATATGATCGTCAAGCTGCAAAGCTTTTGCAGGAAGCACAAACAGAAGAGTCCGTAAAATTATATAATGAAAACATAAAAAGAAACAAAGAGGCAGAAGCTGAAATTGCCAAACAAAAACGTTTGGGCAATGATGCAAAAGCAACAGAGTTAGAGAAAAAACGACTGGAAGATAATGCGGAAGCCGAAAAAGCAATTCGTGCGGCAATGGATCAGGATAAACTCAAACAATCTGAAGAAATTGCCAAAAAACGTTATGAAGCACGTTTGGCCGGAGAAAGAGAACTATATAATTTAATTGATCCGAAAACAAGAGCCAAGATTGAAGAGTTGGAAGCTAAAGCTGCCGAGGAGTTAAAAAAGGCTAAAACTCAAACAGATGAGAATTTGGCAGAACAAATTCCGGATATAGCTGCAATCATGGCAGAAGCACAGGTTGATAAACAGCGTGCGGAAGCAAGATTTAACAGAACAACTGTTCACTGGGGCGACGGCAAAACAAAAGATGACGGCAAAACCAGAAACACTTATCTTGATGATGAGATGAGGCAGTTTGTTCAGGATAATCCGGAATTATTCTGTGATGAAGTTGAAGAGGGTTCTGACTTTACAGGTACAAAGAGAAACCCTGAAACCGGCGAAAAAGTTCAGGTCGGCTACAAATTCAACGAACAAAAATTTCAGGATTATATGCTCCGGCTGTCAAACAGCAACCAGCTTGATAATGCTGATGCGGATGATCCTGCGCATAAAGCCGATTATTACGCAACAATTAAGGAACGAAAAGAACTCAATGATGCCAAAAATCATGGTTATGCACTGCCGGCCAAACTCAAAGACCGACGTTTTGCGAAAAAATGCTATGACGCAGTAGGCTTAGACCTTGAAAAAGATAAAACAATAGGTAAACGCTGGGCCAACCTTGCGAAAAAGACAGTTGTCGGAGCAGGTGTCGGCGGCGGTGTTGCATTGTTGTCAGAATATATCAGTACAACAAAAATTGTAGAATCAAAATTCTTCAAGATTGTTGAATATGCGGGATCTGTACCTTACATGCAGATGGTTCACGTCAAAGGCCAGACGGATGCCGAATTAACCGGAAGATACCAGACAACAAAACATATTGAGGGTACTCAAGGTTACAGTCAGGATATTGAAGTTTCCGGTATTGCCGAGGGTGATGTTACATTGCCATATAGCGGAACGCAGCATTATACGCAGGATTATTCGCAATACTACAGCGGTTCGAAAGATTATACATATTCCGGCAGTGGTACTGTAACAGGTACTGTAACAGGTACAGCTACAGGTGATTATAGCGGCGTTGCTTCTAAAGATATTACAGTAAGTCATACAAATACTACAATACAAAATGGTGTGCCAATTGGTTCGGGGACCTGGAATGAAACTGTAAATGTAAATATCCCGTATCAGGGTCAGGTAAGTATCCCGTATGAACAGGGATATTCTCAAGACTATACATATTCCGGAAGCGGAACTGTCAATTATGACGGCTACGTAAACGGTACTGTTGAAGGTGACGTTGCCTACAGCGGAACGACAACAGGAAAAGGTAAAATTCCTTATAAACAAACTGTCACTGCTACCGGTGAAGTTAAGTGGGAAGCCGATGTCGAAATCGATGACGAGGTAACACTTAAAGGAAAAGCTGATTACGAAACTGATGTAAAGGTTGAAGGCGAAGCCGAGTACAAAGGTCAAGAAGAAGTCAGCGGTACAACCACAGGCCGACCTAAAATGGATTGGGGCAATATCGGTAAGGCTACAATTATCGGTGCAATAGGCGGTGCAGCTAAAGGTCTTATGGACTGGAATAAAATCTACGATGAAGGCGGCAGAGAAGCAGGTGTTGCCCGTCAGGCGCTTTCAGAAAAAGGTGTTGACGCTCCCTCGAAACCTCAACCGGCTCCGTTACCTGCAGCACCTTCCGGATTGGTGGTTCCACAAGCCGAAATGCCGGATCAGATTGCTCCTATCGGCGCAGTAACTCCTGTAGATGACTGCTCTGCTACAGCTGAAAAAGATCCCAAATCACTTGAACCTGTTGAAACTTTCCAGGTTGGCAGATTGAATCTTTCTGATATTATCGCCAAAAAATACGGCATTAAAGACAGAGACGATTTGTATGACGCTGTCGGTGTCGTAAAAGGCTGGCATGGTATCAGTGAAGCAGACAGACATAAAAATATTTACATAGCAGAGTTAGGTCTTAGAGATAAGGTCGAGCTTGACAACGGAAAAGTTTATAATTATGTTCAAGGTGTCGAAAGAAAAGATATTGACCCGAATACTGCTCCGGATGTCAAAGGCGAAGGCTATGGACGATATGCAAGAGTCGAAGTCGTTGCAGGTAAAGTAACATTGAGTTGCGACGGATCTGTATATCATTATGATTCATATGATCTGGCAGTAAAAGTTGCTGATTTCTTTAACAAGAACAAACGCATGCCGGATTCACAAGAAATGGAACAACTCAAAAACTCGTAAATTATAAAAACAAATTCTGAGGCTTTCAACTCCGGCAATACAGAGAAAGCCTCTGAATTAATCCAAAAAGTTTTGTTTGCAAACAAATACAGACACACATAACCAAATGGAGGTTAACAAATCTAAAAGCATAAAATTTAATATCTTATCATCAGGTGCGGAGTTGGATAATTTCGCACCTGATTTATTGCCTTTATGAGTGATTATGCGTTAAAAAATTTTATGACTTAATAATAATTAATATTTGATATAAAACAAAAAGTTGCATGCTAGAATTCAAACATGGGTAAAGTATCGGATTATTTAATAAGAATTTCATTAACTTTGTTGTTATTATTTTCTGCACCCGCAAACCTTGTATTAGCCGCAGATGTTCTGTCGGAGGGAATTGATGTTGCGCAGGCAGACAAAAGTTCGACGGAAGACACAAAAGACACAGACAGGCAGGATGAGCTGATTTCATCCAAAATCCAAAAAGAGATTAAGGATGCAATAGAAGAAATTTACGGCAAAAAAGACAGTGAAGAAATTTTTGAACATGTAATGAGAATTGCCCAAAAAGCAATAAAAGAACGTTCTGCAAGCCTTAAATATGCTGATTTGCACAGAGCGGACGACTGGTATAAAGATGAAATTATCTATATGTTTTACATTGATCAGTTCGGGGTGAAATCTCCGGACAGTTCTAATACTTTCAAAGATACAGAAAAGATGTTTACTTATTTGAAAGATCTTGGTGTTACCACATTACAAATGCTTCCGTTTGCGGATTCTCCTATGCAGGATGCCGGGTTTGATGTTAAGGATCCACGTGATGTAAGAAAAGAACTCGGCGGAATGGAAGAGTTCAAACATTTTATTTCAGATGCAAAGAAAGCAGGTTTTAAAATCAAAGCAGATTTAGTTTTGAATCATTTTTCTCAGGAGCATGAGTGGTTCAAATCAATTGAAAAAGGTGATTTGAGCAAGCTTAATTACTTTGTTGTTCGTGAAGAAATGCCTGTTTATAAAAAGTATCAGGATGAAAAACTTGGAACAGTTGTAGAATACTACGAAAAAGACGGCAAAGTGTCCAAAAGGAGGCTTGTATTCCCTGAAAATACGCAGAATCACTGGCGAAAAGTTACGGTTAACGGTAAAGATTATTATTTTTACCACACCTTTTATCCTTTCCAGCTTGATATCAACTGGGAAAATCCGGAAGTCCTTTATTACAGTCTTGAAACAATCAGCTACTGGAGCAATTTAGGTATAGATATTTTCAGAATGGACGCAATACCTTATCTTTCAAAACCTGCAGGTACAAATGGTGAAAATCAGCCTAAAACTCATGCGATAATAAGACTCATAAGCAACTATATTCAGGCAACAGCGCCGTCTTCGGTTATTCAGGTAGAGGCCTGCCAGATTCCGAAAGATATTGAGCCTTATTTTGGGAAAGAAAGAACAGTCGAAACTTATATAAATGGAGAAACAAAAGAACTTAAACGCACGGACGAAGCACAGATTGCATATCATTTCCCGTATATGCCTGCAATCTGGGCAAGTCTTATAACAGGCGATAAAAAATATTTCTATGAAGCCAATAAGGAAACACCGAAAATTCCTGACAGTACAACGTGGGCCGTATTTTTAAGAGTTCATGACGAATTAACTCTTGAGATGGTGGCACCTGAAGTTAGAGAAATTGTCTATAATGATCTTTCTCCAAAAGGCGCAGGGTTCAGAAAAGGATTTGGCGTGAGCGGGCGTCTGGCAAACTTTTTGAACAAAAATCCGGATAGAATAGAGCTGGCTTTTTCGATATTGATGTCGCTTCCCGGAGTTCCGATAATTTACTACGGGGATGAAGTAGGTGTTGCAAACAACTTTAAAAATGCACAAAAATCTGAGGCTGAGCGAAAAATAAAGCAGCGAAAAAATAAATTAAAGCTTTTAAGTTACTTTGATTCCCGTGATATTCACAGAGGCGAAGTTCCGGCAAAACTTTTTTACGGATCAACAAAAGATTACTATGAATTTAACAGTAAAGTTTATAAAAAAGTCAGAAATCTTGTGCATCTTAGAAAATCCTTGCCTGTCATGTCAAGGGGTGAATTTATTCCGATAAACACGGATTCCCCTTCAAACTTTTCCTATATACGAAAGGACAAGGATTCACAGATTCTTATTATAAATAATCTGTCTGATAAAAAACTCGTTGCAGACATTTCTCTGCCTGTAAACGTTATTTTCAAAAACGACAGACACATAACAAGCTTGAAAAATCTTGTAAACGGTGACAATGTAAGAGTAAATCTTTCTTTGACAAACAAAACCATGCACTTGAGAGTTCCGCCTTACGGAATCCTATGGCTGGAGTTGTAACAGATAATTAAAATTTTACAAGTCCGCCTTCTTTGGTAATAAGTACAAGATCACCTTTTTTAACCTGTTCGGCAAGTTTTTTGATAACTTCATTATCCATTCTCATACAGCCTAAAGAAGCGTATTTGCCGATGCTTGCAGCATTATTGTTTCCGTGGATAAACTCGCCTGTGGAACCTCGTCTGCCTGTTTTGGGGTCAACAGTTTCAAGTATAATAGCCCTTGGCCCGTAATTCCAGGGTTGTTTGTGTCTTTTGGTTTGAGCAGGCGCAGATTTGTAAGGGTATTTTTCAACATGGGATACTACTCTCAAGCCCGGATCTGTCGGTGTCCGTGGTTTTCCGCTGGCAATTCGATATGCGGCTTCGGGCTGTCCTTCTTCATCATATTTGTAGAGAACATTTTTGGATAAATCAACAACAATAGTTGCATTTCTTTTTTGTCCTTTTACAAAAACAACAGGACTCGGGGCTGCGTCAAGCACCAGACTGTCGGTTGTGCCGGATGGCGGGATCTCAACTGAACTTACAAATGTATCCTGAGGCAGCATGTTTTTTGTGGAATTTGAGGCCAGCATCGGTGCTGCAGCAATAGTGCCGGCAGCAATGGTGATACCAAATAGTTTTCTGAAATTGTTAATCGGGGTAATTTTCATATAATTCTATTAAAACATAAACAAAAATTATTTTGCTAAT
>CALUTA010000069.1 GCA_944323585.1 Candidatus Gastranaerophilales bacterium | reverse complement strand
AGAAAAGAACGAACCAAGAAAAGAAAACATGCGGCCAAAAAGCATCTCTAAGGCTCAACCTAAGGCTCGCAAACTCGCTTTGCTCAAACAATGCTCGCCTTGTTGTTGTTTCGCTAAGAGATGCTAAATTATATTTCAGCACAACAAGGAAAAATAATCAGCTGGATTGCTTCGCCTTCGGCTCGCAATGACGGGAATTAGAAAAAACGTCAATCACTACTTAACGAAACAATAACAAAGCGGATTTTGTCTGAGCGAAGCGAGTTAATCCGCTCTGGTTGAGTTTAGTAGTGATTAAACGGTATGCGTGTTTCTCTTTCTTTGGTACATTTCTTTCTCTTTGCGCCGCAACAAAGAGAAAGAAATGTACATAATAATAAGCATCATAACTGGTGCTGCCATAACAATTTAAAATATTCTTTGTTGGGCTGAAAGCCCAACCTAATTTACTAAAATCTATCCAAAGTATAAAGGCACACTTCGTGTGCTACTCGCCGAAGTAGTTGCGCAAACCGACCGTCAGGTGTTTATTTTTGCAGAGTTTTTTAAGCTTTGCGATGGCCCTGTTTTCAATCTGGCGGATACGTTCACGGGAAACCCCGTATTGAGAACCGATTTCATCAAGGGTTTTCTTTGTACCGCTGTTGTCAAGCCCGTAGCGGAGAATAAGAACATCACGCTCTTTGGGGCTTAATTGATTAAGCATTCTTCTGATATCTTCAAAAAGATTTTCCTGCGAAACTCTGCTGTCAGGTGTAATTGTAGAATCATCAACAATGAAGTCAGCGATTTTGGAGCTGTCTTCGGAACTGTTTGCAGGCGTTTCCATGCTGATTGTGCTTTGAGCTGATTTGATGATGGAAGTGAGTTTATTTACGGAAATTCCAAGCCTGTAAGCGATTTCCTGTTTGGTCGGAGTGTGACCGAGTTCTGTTGTTAAATCAATTGTTGCACGGCGGATTTTGCCGAGAGATTCAATCATGTGGATAGGAAGTCTTATAATCCTTGCTTTGTCCGCAATCGCACGTGTGATTGACTGTTGAATCCACCATGTTGCATACGTGGAGAATTTGTAGCCTTTTGTGTAGTCAAATCTTCCTGCGGCTTTCATAAGTCCGAGGTTGCCTTCCTGAATAAGGTCTAGGAAAGAGAGGCCCCGTCCGATGTATTTTTTTGCGATACTTACAACAAGTCTGAGGTTTGCATTAACAAGAAGGTTTTTTGAAAATTCGTCCTGTGATTCATAAATTTTCTTTGCAAGATCAAGTTCTTGCTCAGCAGAAAGAAGCGGAATTTTACCGATTTGCTGCAGGTAAATTTTGACGCTGTCATCAGAATTTACTGATGCAAGGCTTTCCTGAACTTTCGGGTCTTCTACCGAATGAATAAGTTCATCTTCTTCATCCAACGGCTCAAGTTCATGAAAGTTAACATTTTCATCAGATATGTCTTCCGATAAAAGTCCAAGTTTTTCGATTGTTTTTTTCATAAATTGTAAAACTCTCCATCTTCAAAATTATTATAATATGAAATTTTGTTCAAAACTAGTTTTTAACGTTGCTTAAACTTTTTGCAGACAAACGCTGTCTGAGGCTTTCAAAAATAATGACACCGGCTGCGTTTGAAACGTTTAGCGAGTTGAAATTATTCATCATAGGAATTTTGACTTTGAAGTCTGACATTTTAAGGAGTGTTTTAGAAACTCCTGCGTGTTCAGCACCCATTATGAGTGCAAAATTCATATCATTGTATTTTATATCATAATAATTATCTTCTGCTGAAGCATCCGTTGCAATTATCCACCAGTCTGAATCTTTCAATTGTTGCACGGCATTAGAAAGGCTGTTTACTTTAATAATCGGAATGTGATTAATGGCGCCGGCACTTGTTTTTTCGACAACGGAATTTACCTGAACATTGCGTCTGGAGGGAATAATAATCCCCGAAACACCGGCGCATACGCAGGAGCGGATTATTGCACCGAAGTTGTGCGGATCTTCAATGCCGTCCAGAATAACAAGCGAAGCATTTTCATGTTTTTTCTCAAGAAATTCATCTAAATCAGTGTATTTGAGCGGCGAAATCTGCGCAATAATTCCCTGATGATTGAATTCAGCATAGGGCTGAAACTTTTCTTTCGCAACAAACTGAAAAACAATACCTTTTTCACGTGCAAGTGATTTAATTTTGTCGATTTTAGCATCAGTATGAATATTTTTTGAAATCAAAATTTTATTGATTTCCCTATCACCCTTAATCAAAGCTTCTGTTATTGCGTTTTTACCGAAAATTATATCGTCATTCATTTATTTTACTCCGGTGTTTGACACTTCCAGCATTCTGTCTATGCATTTGTGCGCTTGTTTTGAAATCGTCGGGTCGACATTTATTTCAAATGTTTCGTTGTTTAGTGAATCATAGATGTCTTGAAGTGTATTAAGTTTCATGCTTTCACAGATGAGATTTTCTTTTATAATAATAAATTCTTTATCCGGATAATCCCGTTTAAGTCTGTCAACTACACCTTTTTCCGTTGCGATTATGAATTTTTTGTCGGAACTGTTTTTGACATAATCCATAATACCTGTTGTACTCCCGACGTAATCAGCAAGAGCCGAAACTTCTTCTTTGCATTCAGGATGTGCAAGAAGTTTTATATCAGGATATTTTTCTTTAACATTGCAAACGTCATCTACCGTAATATTATGGTGAATCGGGCAATATCCTGAATAGGTAATAACTTCTACATTTCCAAGTTGTTTTTCAACCCACTTGCCAAGATTTTGATCCGGCACAAAAAGGACTTTCTGAGCATGCAAACTTTCGACAATTTTAACCGCATTGGAACTTGTACAGCAAATGTCGCATTCGGATTTGACTTCTGCAGTGGAATTTATGTAGCATACTGTTGGAATGTCCGGATGTTTGATTTTAAATTCTCTCAACTGTTGTAAATTTATCATATCAGCCATTTCGCATCCGGCTTTCAAATCCGGAAGGAGGACTTTTTTATCAGGGCATAAAATTTTAGCAGTCTGTGCCATAAAATACACCCCTGCAAATACAATAATATCCGCACTGGTTTTTGCGGCCATTCTGCTGAGATAAAGAGAATCTCCGACAAAATCTGCCACTTTATCAATTTCGATATTTTGATAGCTGTGTGCAAGAATTATTGCATTTTTTTTCTTTTTCAGCTCCTGTATTTTACAAATAAGCTCATTCATTCGGGGTTAGTCCTCCATATAGTGTAAATTTATGTTAAATTTGCAACCTTCACAAAATATATTGTATAATAAAATAAGAATTAAGTACATAGGAAGAGAAATTTATTAATTATGGGATCAAATGCAATTAATGATTTTATAAACAAGCTTACGGCAGGGAGCAGGGAAAATGTATATTTATCTGTTACTCCCGGTGTCGGTCTTGAAATGATTCAAATTGAAGAGGCAAGTCATACGGTAAAAAGTTATGCTGTCCGTCCGCTTGCATATAATGAATCATTAAGAGAAATAAGCAACATGGAAGAGTTTAAAACTGCTGTCAGTGAAATGTTTGAAGAGTTGAAGATATCACCGAAGTGTAATGTTACAATTAATTTGCCTACGGTATTGTTCAGCTCTATAGAAATGTCATTGATGCTGGGAGATGAGGCCATAACAGGGGCTGTTACATCTGAAGTTGAACAATCTTATGTTTTTAAAAGGCATGATCCTATTGTTCAGTGGTGGGATTCTAATACAGGAACCGGTGAAACCAGAAAATTGTTTTATTCAGCAGTACAACAGCTTGTAGTAGAGCAGATTGCAAATACATTAACCGAACTAGGTTCATTTTTGGTTGGTGTAGAAATGTCTTTGCTTTCAACATTAAGAGCACTTGACTATACCGGACTTACTGCAGACGAGATGAAGCAGGGTGTGACCTGGAATATACTTTCCGTAGGTTCCAACGGATACAGTTTGGTTTCAATGGTTGGCAAAAATATTGTTGATTATTATGAAGAACCAATTGCTATAAAATCTTACGAAGGTGATGAAATTTATAATGTTATTACTTCATCAGCACAAATTACTCTTATGAGTTATCCTGCCAATTATCTTGTAATTCTTTCTGATACAAATTCAGTAAGTGCAGAAGTTCTGGCAAAAAATCTTAATGTTGATTGTACTGTTGAATATATCGAAAATAATAAGTTTAAACGAAAAGAATTTTTACCGGTAAGTTTGGATGTTTTACCGGATAATATTTTGAAAATTTCACTCCAGGCAATCGGAGCTGCAATATCAAAATTTTCTGATTATCCAATTGCTTGTAATTTTCTGGCTTCAACCGGTGAAGGTGTTGCGCAAGAAGAGACTGTTACGATTACCATAGGTGAAAAAGAATATGTCACAACGCCAACAATGGCAATGGTTTTATCAGTTATAGTCTCTGCGGTTTTGCTTGTGCCGGTGCTAATTGTATTTTTATTGTTGCCGAAAATTCAGGCTACAAAGCAGGCTGAACTTGATGAATTGAATGCGAGTATTCAGCAGGTCGAAAAAGAAATTAAAGAATTGAAGGAAGCACAGCAAATGGCCGGCAAGTTCAGTATTAAGAATGAAATTAATAAAACTTTGCAGGATAATCGTATTAAGTTGATGGCTTATTCTGCAATAGGTGAATCTGTTCCTGCACAGTTGTGGCTTTCTTATTTTATGACAGAAGGAAACGGTAACATTTCTATAAAGGGTGGTGCAAGCACTGTTGAGGATGTATATACATTCTACAAAAATCTTAAAGAATATCTTGTATCCAGCGATTTGAAACTTCAAAAACTTGAAATGATATCGGATGATGTTGATGAGTTTATGTCAAACCTTCCTGTAACTTATGATTTTGAAATTTCAAATATAAGCGCGGCTCCTGCTCCTGCGGTTTCTGAAGATGGAAAAGGCAAAAATGCTAAAGCCAAAGGAAATGCTAAAGATGCAGGTAAAGGTAAATCAACAGGTAAAGCTGTCAATTTGCCGCCCAAAACAAAGTTGTTAAGTGATGAACCTATTAACTAATTATTGAAATAATAACGGAGAATTTTTATAAATTATGCCAGAAGAAACTAAAGAAATTTTAATGAAATTAAAATATGCGGTGTTAATTCTTGTTTTGGCCGCACTAGTTATTATATATTTGGTTGTAAACAGTATTGTTCCGACTGTCCAAAATATCATGGATATGAATGAGCAATATGCGGCTCAAACTCTGGTTTTAGCTGATAAGCAGCGAGAACTTGAAGATTTGAAAATTGCTGTCAAACAGCAGGAAGATATGTCAGGTGTTGAAAAACAATTGTTTGAACCTGCAGAGGCAGGTCTAGACGCTGAAGGTGTTATAGCAGGTGAATTTTCTGAAATCCTTGAAATTATCAGAGCCAATACCGTTAAAATGCGTTCTATTGACTATGCTTATGATCCTTCGGATGATAAATTTGTGCAGGGTGCTCCCGGCAAGTTTAATGTTGCACAGTTGAATATGGAATTGATTTCAAATTACAAAAATTTCGAAAACTTTTTGAAAGATTTGTATAAGCATGAGCATTTTCTTGATATTTGCAAGGTTGAAGTTGAACCTTATGAAAAAGATAAATCTGTTCTCTTAATCAATTTTTCAATCAAATTGTATGCTAAAAAGTAGTTAGCCAAAGTTTTGGAAATTAATTGAAAACATAGATTTTTGGTTTTTGATGCATGCTGCACAGAAGTCTGTTTCAAGTGACGCATGTTTTGCAAAGTCGTCAAAATTGCTGCCGCAGCGCCCTCTGTGATCATTTGCGAGAAACGGGCAGGTATAGATTCCTTTTGTGGTCAATATTCTGCCATATTCACAATCAAGGCTTTGCCAGTCTGCAGACAAAAAATCAAGATTTTCGTTTTTTGTATAAGGTATATTTATTTTAAAGTTATTTTCGTCAACCGGAAATGCAATTTTTTCGCAGACAGCTTCAAATCCTTCAAGAATTTTGGTCTTTCCTTCGCAGTAAAAATCCGTAATGCAAAGAATAGGATTGAAACCGTATTTTACAAGACTCTTTATTGCGTGAAGCGTTTGTCTGTATGTTCCTCTGCCACGGATATCATCATTTTTGATTTCATCATAGTGGGCTACACCGAGCTGGAAAATTATTTCATAATCGCTTTCATCTTCAACACGTTTTAAAAACCTTGCTTTTTTCTCGTTAATAAAGCTTCCGTTTGTACATATGCAAACGTTGGTGCGTTTAAGACACATTCTCAAAATTCCGTTGAAATCAGGATGTGTCATTGGTTCTGCCCCTGTAAGGTATATACATTCAATGTTTTCATTTTTTGTTTGGGAAAGAGTTGCTTTTATCAAGTCATCAGGAATAAAGTCTTTGATGTTTTTTGATATAGGAAAATCAATGTAGCAGTTTTTGCATCTCTGGTTGCAGTTTTTTGCTGTTAATTCGATAAAAAGATTGTTTAAATCTTTTAATTTGCTTATTTGTGATTGAAATAATTTTGTCATTTGCAGGCTCCCTTAAAATATTTGAATTATTAATATTTTAGATTTTAAAGGAGAAATAAAATCCGACAACAGGGTATTTAATATGCTACTTTTGAAAATCCTGCGGAGTTTTGTCGTCGAGCCATTTTTGCATAATGTAGTGTTCGTAGCTGAGAGCAAAGTTATAAAGAGCCTTAATAAGAGTTCTGCCGCTCGGGGATTTTGCGGTGATGAAAAAATCTCCCGAGGTATTTTGAGCAAGCAGAATTTCAGTTTGAACAATTTTATCGACATGCCCTTTCGGGTTTTTCATTATGACCAGTCTTATCCAGTCGCACAGAATTTTCAGGGCCGTGGTTTGGCCGGAGGTCAGGTCTTCTTTTCGGGCTTGAATGTATGTCGCAAATTCTTTTAAAATCATTTACTCCTCAAACGGTGTTGTGGCCGCAAGACATGTTATATCAAAAATATTATGTTTTTCAAATTCTTTTATCATTTCTTCAAATGTCGAACCGGTTGTACAAATGTCGTCGATTAGTAAAATTTTCATCGGCAAAAGATTTTCTTCATTGACTTCAAAGGCATCTTTCAGATTAACTTCACGTTCTGCTTTTTTAAGTTTATATTGCGGTTTTGTGTCTTTAATTCTTTTGACAAGACCGGTGTTAAGCGTGCATCCTGAAAGGTTGCAAAACTCTTCTGCCACAAGGTTCATGTGGTTATACTTACGTTTCTTTTCACGGGTTTTGTAGATTGGGACCGGAACAACCTGAAAGTTATTTTTATCGGTGATTTTTTGCCAGTATTCATACATAAATTTTGCAAGGTAGTAAGCGAGTTCTTTCTGGTTGTGGTATTTAAGCCCTCTGATAAGTTTCTGGAGGTTCTTTTCATAAACTCCTGCGCAGTAGACATTTTCTCCATTGATAATTCTGTTAGGAATCGGCTGAAGATGTTCAAGAGTTTCGTAGCATTTGGAGCACATTTTGACGCATTCGTCAGAGTGTTTGCAAAAGTAGCATTTTTTCTTATAAATCCAATCAAGAAGCCCGATAAAAAACTCTTTCATAATTCATATTATATAATAAAAGTGCTTTTAGTATAAACATAAAGTATGTTATTAGTATAGA
>CALUTA010000068.1 GCA_944323585.1 Candidatus Gastranaerophilales bacterium | reverse complement strand
CATTGATTTATGTATTTTTTCTTTGTGCCGTAAAAGTTTCCGGCAAACTCGGCCCATTCAAGAAATTTGTTTTCTTTTATGCAGGTTTCAAATTCTTCTTTAGAAATAAAAAAATAATTTACTCCGTCAATTTCTCCTGGGCGGGGCTTTCTTGTTGTACAGGAGATTGAGAGCATAAAATCAGGATTTTTTTCAAGAAATCCTTTTAAGACGGTGCCTTTTCCGACTCCGGATGAACCGGATAATACAAATAATTTTTTGTTCATATTACAATTATACAATGAATATTTTAATAGAAAAAAATATTTGTAAATTCTTAAAGAAAATCAACACGATTACGACTTCAAAAGAGCTTGCCAAATTTGTTGCAACCGAGTCTTTAAATCTGACAGGTGCTGAGGCCTCCTGCTTTTGCCTTTTGAGTAATTTTACAAATACAATTGAGATTAAACTTTATGCTTATGCAGACGGAAAAAAGAAAAACAGCAGGCTTGTGCATGCAATTGAAAAAATTTCAAAGGTTGGCGTTGATATGCTGACCAACAATTTTGATAATGAAGATATTATTGAATATTTGAATTCGATATCAAAAGATCAGGTTATAATCGAGCCGATATATTACAAAAATACGGTGTTAGGGTTTCTTGCTCTTGCCAGAAAAAATCGAAACTTTAAAAGAAAAAGGGCTTTGCTTGTTGAAACTTTAATGGAGTCGGTAAATTCAAGGATTGAAATAATTTCACTAAATGACGAATTAAAGAGAACAAACAAAGAGAAAGTCCAGTTTCTTGCAAGTATTTCGCATGAATATAAAACTCCTTTGAATTCAATTATAGGTTTTTCAGATATGTTGAAAGCTGATCTGGCAGGAACGAAAAATTACAAATACATAGATAATATTTCAAAAAGTTCACGGTTTTTGTTGAGCTTAATTCAGGACATACTTGATATGGCAAGATCCGAGTATAAGCAGATGGAATTAAAATATGAGACTTTCAGGCCCAAAGAAATAATTAAAGATATTATTTACAGCTTTGATGAAGTTATCAGGGAAAAAAATATAAAATTAACTTATACAATGATGGATGTTGAGGTTACGGCGGATTTAAGACGGTTTAAACAGCTTATATTCAATTTAATTTCTAATGCCGTAAAGTTTAACAAAATCGGCGGAAAAATTGTTATTGTGACTTATGTTGACGAAAACAGAAATTATATTTTTGAGATTAAGGACTCAGGCGACGGAATCAGGAAAAAAGATTATGACAAAATTTTCAATTTTTTCTCTCAGGTAAACAGAAACACATTGAAGCGCCAGCAGGGCTCAGGTGTCGGGCTTGCGCTGTGTAAAGTGATTGCAAATGCACACAGAGGCGATATCGGATTTAAATCAAGGCTCAACAACGGAAGCACTTTCTGGTTCAGTATTCCGCAATGCGGTGCAAATGAGCTTGCCGGATGCGAGTTTTAGATTATGATAAAATAGTTTTGGGAGAAATTAAATTGTGGCAATAGAAAAAGTAAGAGAATATTTAAAAAAATACGGAAAAGATGATGATATACTTGAATTCCCCGTGTCGAGCGCAACGGTTGAACTTGCTGCTCTGGCTCTGGGGATTGAAGGTGCAAGAATTTGCAAAACACTTTCTTTTAAATCTGATGAAGGCTGTATTCTTGTTTGTGCAGCAGGGGATGCAAGAATAGACAACAAAAAATTTAAAGCAGCATTCGGCATAAAGGCAAAAATGCTGACACCTGACGAGGTTGTTGAATTTACCGGACATAAAATTGGAGGAGTTTGTCCTTTCGGAATTGAAAACAGTTGTGTGAAAGTCTATTGCGACAGTTCACTAAAGCGTTTTAGTACAATTTTTCCGGCATGCGGAAGTTCAAATTCCGCAATTGAACTTACTCCGGATGAACTGTTTAAATATTCAAACAGCCTCGAATGGGTTGATGTGTGCAAGCTGCCTGAATAAAGTTTCAAACTTTTTCATCAATTCTTTGCAGTAGTTACTGTTCATTGTGAGCACCTTTTTTCTTTTTTTCGTCAAGCATCAAAACTGTGCAAATTCCAATACAAATGAGTGCTGATACAACCCAGAAAGCAATTGCTCCGTTCCAGCCGAATTTATCTACCATAAAGCCGGTTCCGGTTGATGACAATACCGCACCTATATAGCCGAAAGTACCCGTAAATCCTGTTGCGGCGGAGGCAACTTTTTTAGAGCTGGATTCTACGGCGCACAACCCGCCTATCATCATCTGCGGACCGTATGTGAATGCTCCTAAAAGTCCGATAAGTACAAAATCCAGTGTGCTGATTGTATTGAACTTGAGCAGTGCAAGACAAACTACAACTCCGACAAGATAAATTAAATTGACAGGCGCACGCTGGCCTTTGAAAATTTTATCCGAAACAATACCTGCGCAAATAGTTCCTGCTATCCCGACCAGAGGAAGCGAGCTTAATTTCAATGCGGCAATTTCAAGAGAATTTTCTTTAGCCTCATGCAGGTATTTTATCATCCAGTCTTCTGCACCGAATCTTATTATGTAAACGAAAATATATGCGATTGCAAGAAGCCAGATTGTCTTGTTGAAAAGAATATTTTGTTTGAAAATTTCGATATAAGTTCTGTTATCTTCTTCGCAGTTTGATTTTTTTGCGGAAGGTTCGTTGTTGTAAGTTTCGATATCCGGAAGCCCGAGCGACTGCGGTCTGTCACGGAGTCTGTCAAACAGCCAGATTGCAGCAATTAATGCGATTGTTCCCGGTGCAAAAAATGCCATCTTCCAGCCGAAATGTTCGACTAAGCAGCCGGAAATTATTACGCTTAAAAAGGTGCCGACCTGATGCGAGCATGACCATAATGACCATTTGGTTCCTCTTTCGGAGTTTGAGTACCAGTAAGTAAGGCTCTTTGCAACAGCCGGAAATCCTGCTGACTGGAACCATCCGCTAGCCCCCCAGAAAAATACGAAAATCCAGAGTAAAACAGTGCTTGTCGGAAGTCCGAAGAAGGATGCCTCACCGGGAGTTATAAATACTGCCGAAAGTCCGAAACATAAGTTTGCAAGAGCCGTCATAATCAATGCCGTCGGAAGAAATTTCCGGACATCCGCTCTGTCTGCAATTACACCGTTTACGAATTTCCCGATACCGTAAGTCAGGTAAAGCGAACTTCCGAGCAACCCCAGTTCCGTGTTTGAATACCCGTATTCAGCACTAAGACCCGGAAGCGCTACGGCAATGTTTTTCTTGCAAAGATAAAAGATCGTGTATCCGATAAAGCATGCATAAAAAATTCTCATGCGCCAGTACGGATACATTTGTTTAACTTTTTCGGTATCTTGAATAACCTCTTTTACAGGAGGTTCCTTGAAAAATCCAGCCAGTTTTTTTAACATATATTACTTCCCTGCTTTTATAATTTGAATGTTTCTTGTCTCTGTAAGTTCCTGACGGGCTTCTTTTATGATTTCCCGTTTTTCTTCGTCAAGACTGCACCCGCCGACAAGTCTGTCGACAAATCCTGTGTTTAGTTTTATAGCTTTGTCAAATGCACCGACTTCCTCAAGAACTTCTTTTATCTGGTGAAGGTCATACCCGAATGATTGTTTTGAGTTGTAAACAAGAGTTTCTCCGGTTTGCGAACGGATAGGTGCTCCGCCCTGTTCAAAATAAAGTTTGAAGACTGATTTCAAATCCTGAAGTTCTGATTGAAGTGTGTTTATTGTATTTTGTATTCTCAAAAATCTTTCAAAAAGATATTCTACATTATCAAGCTGTTTTACTTCCCAGTCATATTTCTGCAAGTATAATTTTTTTAGTTTCGGATACGCAAGTGCTAACCCCATTGTGTCAGCCATTGCTCTATGATGGTTTGTAAGATCTACATTGAATTTTTTAGTCAAAGCCTCAAGTCCGTGTGATTCAAGATCCGGATACACTTCTTTGAACATCTGCTGGCTGTCAATTCTTGTGTTGGTAAGTTCTTTTCCTGTTGTTCTGAGGCTTGCTTCGTTCAAAAATGTATAGTCGAAAATGGCATTATGCGCAACAATCGGGTAATCTCCGATAAATTCAAGAATTTTGGGCATTGCATCTTCTTCGGTCGGAGCATCGGCTACCATTTCCTGAGTGATTCCGTGAATTGCGATACTTGATTTTCTGATATGCTGCTGCGGGTTTATAAGTGTTTGAAATTCGTCTTTTATTTTGCCGTTTTCCAGCCTCACAGCGGCAAATTCAACCATTCTTTCTTTTGTATAATCCAGCCCTGTGGTTTCAGTATCAAGAACTATTTCTATTGTTTTTTTTCTTGCCATCTTTTTATCCTGTAGAATTCTATTAAGATAATAGCACAAAAAAAAATTCTGTGATAAAATGAACTCTGTAA
Organism: Candidatus Gastranaerophilales bacterium; assembly: GCA_944323585.1. Classification (GTDB taxonomy): domain Bacteria; phylum Cyanobacteriota; class Vampirovibrionia; order Gastranaerophilales; family Gastranaerophilaceae; genus Scatenecus. The sequence continues at coordinate 3,274 of CALUTA010000068.1, read as the reverse complement.
AAGTATAAATAACTTAAAGGAGATATGTATGTCTAATGCAGTTGATATTAATGATTCGGTATTCGAAGCAGAAGTTTTGAATTCCGAAACACCTGTTGTTGTTGATTTCTGGGCGCCATGGTGCGGACCTTGCAGAAAACTCGGCCCTGTTCTGGATGAAATAGCAGCAGAATTTGAAGGGAAAGTAAAGTTTGTCAAAATGAATACTGATGATAATTTGGAAACCGCTAAGAACTATTCAATCAGCGGTCTGCCGAGCCTTCTGGTTTTTAAAAACGGCAAGGCTGTGGAAAGATTAGTCGGGTTGATGCCGAAATCTTCAATCGTTTCAAATATTGAAAAACATTTATAAATTTAAAATCATAAATTGTTAAATTTTATAAAGCCGGATTTCTAGGGGTGAAAGCTCTTTTAAATCCGGCTTTTTCAGATACTGAGAGAGTTTAAAAATTAAAAATCGTTTAAAGTTTCTTCAGAGAGTGCCGTTAATTAAATTAAAAGTATATTTAACTGAAAGGCGCGCGTATATGTCAACGTCAAGAATCCAAGCATACAAAGACAAAATTCATCAGATTGCACAGTATCAGGTTACCTACGGTGAACTCTATACTCTTGAAGATAAAATTGAAGAATTAAAGGCGGATCCTCAGTTTTCCGGCTGGTCGGACATCCAACTTGAAGAATATGCTGCAGGTCTGGTGCTGACTAACAATGTGCGTGGTTACGGTATTTATATGAATTCCGTCTATGACAAGTCCGGCAAACCCGTTGATCCTGAATGGGCTCAATATACATACGAAGAAATTCTTCAAATGGAAGATAACGGAGTCTTGATTCCTGATGAATATCTGGAATGGGCGCATTCAATGCAGTCATCAAACGTTGCGGAATATGAACTTGATACCGGTGATGTCAATGCTACAAATGATGTCGAAGGTACAAAAAGTGATGTCGGAGAAGCCGGTAATATGGGCTTAACGAATGTTGCGAAAGTTTTAACCAAAAAAGTTGTTCTTCAGGAAGAAATTCTTAATGAAGCTGTTAAGGAATTTGAACAGTATTCCGCAGATATGGATGCGATGACAAATGATGCTCTTGCTGTTCAGAATAATGCTCTGAAACAGGTGCAGGAAATGATGAATGAGTGGCAGAGTATAGATAACAAAGTTAAAAACGGCGAAGAATTGACAGCAGATGAACAGGCCCGTTATGGAGAATTAGGTCTGATGATGGAAAATGTCGTATCAAATTCCACAATGCAGGTGGCAAATTTCACATCTGACTTTGATGAGATTTCTGAGTTAATGCAGTCTAAATCCGAAGAAGCTAAAGTTGCTCAGGATTATGCAAATGAAACATCATTTACAGGTGATATTATTGCCCAGTATGAAGCTTCACAGCAGGGTAAATCAGTTACAGGTAATAATCATATATTTACCGGCGCATCCGGTACGGTTGCTTTAGTTAAAGCCAATGCACTCGGTAAAAATCTTGCGGTTTCGTCAATTAAGCAATCAGGATACCTGCAGAATGCAACATTTGATACAGATGAATCAATAAAGAAACTTTCTGCTCAGATGACAAGTATGACTGCTGACGTAAATACAGGTGACAGAAATATTTCTCAGGTAGTTTCAGATGGAATAAACACAGCAAATTCTGCTATGACTGCATCGCAGCCACAGCCGGAAGAAGCGCCTCCTGCGCCTGTTGAATCAGTAGAAATTCCCGGTGAAGAAACAGCTGTTCAAAATATACAGCCTGTTCCTCCGCAAAATGATAATAATGAACAAAATGAAAATGCATTTGCCCAACAGGAGGATTTCAATAATATCAACACAATTTTAAAACGACAGCAGAAGGATCCTCCGAAAATTCAGCCGCAGAATATAATTATAGATTCATAAAAAGTGCCTTTCAGGGCACTTTTTTATGATTGCCGTTGGAAAAAAGATGCAATCTGTTTGTGCGGAAGAATTTTAGAAATCGGTCTTCCGTGGGGGCATGTGTAAGGCATTTTTGTTGTCCTCCAGCGTTTTATAATCTCCTGCATCTGCCATAAAGTTAGTTTTTGTCCTGCTTTTACCGAGGCTTTGCAGGCCGTTGTTATAAGGATTTTTTCTTCAAGCCCGTCGATATTTCCTTCTATGTTTTCCAGAATATCCGACAAAATTTCTTTCGGGTTTACTTTTGCAATCAACTGCGGAACTTTCCTGAAAATTAACTCGTTATCTTTCAAAAATTCTATTTCATAACCGAATTTTTCAAATTTATCAATGTTTTCTTTCAGGATTTCTGTTTCTTCGTTTGTAACGGTCAGGACATCTGATACAAAAAGAAGCTGTGAAACAATATTTTTTTCTGATTTGAGTTTTTCGTAGATAAACCTTTCTTCCGCAATGTGCTGATCGACAATTTCAAGACCTTCTTCTTTTTCAATAAGAATATAGGTGTTTTTGTACTGCCCGATAATATTTTCTTCCGCCTCCGGCTGAGCCTGATAGGTTTGTGTGATAAGCTTCGGCTGGGTAATTTGCGGTGTCGGGGCGACTTCGTTTGTAATTTTTTCGGCCATTCTGTCTGAAACATACATACTGTCATTAGGTTTGTCAAAATATATATCAGGATTTTGGGCTGTTCTTGCCTGATTAAAATCAATGACCTTTTCTTTCTCCGGCGGAAGGTATGTGTGTGCTGAAATTGACGGAGTTGAAACCGTTTCGGTAAAGTTTGCCAGCCCGCCCTGAATTGCTGTAAATATAAAATTGAATACCATATTGGTATTTTTATATCTTACTTCTTTTTTGGTCGGGTGAACGTTTACGTCTACGTCAGAGGGTGGAATTTCAAGGTTCAGAACAACAAACGGGTATTTGCCGCTTGCGATAAGGGTTTTGTAAGCGGTGTCTATCGCCTTTTGAAACACCGGACATTTTACGGAACGGCCGTTTATAAACATATAGTAGTTCTTTTTGCTTGAGCGTGTAAAGTCAGGGGTGCTTACGTATCCTGAAATCTTCATCCCCGCAAGCTTGTCGGTTTTTAGAACTTCTTTCAGGCTGTCGGCCACTTCTCCGTTAAAAATGTCTTTGATTGTCTTCTTCAAATCTCCGAGGCCGTTTGTTTTGAGAATTGTTTTTCCGTCACGTTTAAGCTCAAATGATATATCAGGATTTACCAGCGCAATTGACTGGACAAGATCTTGAATATACGAAAATTCCGTAGAAGCGCTTTTTAAGAATTTCAATCTTGCCGGAATATTGTAAAATAAATC
>CALUTA010000067.1 GCA_944323585.1 Candidatus Gastranaerophilales bacterium | reverse complement strand
AGAACGGGTTGGATGTAAACGGCATTCCAATCCGTTTCCCTATATTCCCATTATAACCCATTTTTTCGCTTTGTCAATCCTAACTGATTATTAATAATATTTCTGATATATTTTCGTTGATTTTACAATATTTTACAAAACGTCAATTCTTGCAGAGCTTAATACTTTATATAAATATAAAGGGGAATTATCAAAAGGGGAAAATATGGGGAAAATCGGACTGGCTATTGATTTAATCGAACGTACAGCGAAATTTGCAAGAACCTGCGGGAAAGAAAGTATTCTTGCGACAAAACCGCAAAATCTTGCACATATTAATTTTGCATCATTAAAACCTTTAAAGCCGCTGAATGCCGACGTGTGCACATTCACGAAAGATCCGACTCTGGCGCCTGAACTTCTGGATGACCTGCTGAAGGTCAAAGGCACGCAAACCGAACAGGTAATGCAGATTAAAGACAGATTTCTCAAAGCCATGGGCTATAAACCCGAGCTTGTAAAGAAAGGCCATTTTCAGGGAAGCACTATTGACATGTCGGTTGATTTTTATGACGGAACAATTTCTCCGCCAACGAACAAACAGTTTCGGCTTACCCAGCTGATTCCTGCGGTCAGACACGAACTTGACCATCTTGATAAAGCCGCAAAAATTGTCAAATCAGAAGGGATGGAAGCCTTTGAAGCTGCTATAAATGAAGCTATTTCAAAAAGCGGCATCCATGCGGGGAAATCATTTAACAGAGATTTTTGGCTCAAGTTTAGTGAAGACGCAGATATCAGAGGATTTGACTCTAAAAAATATATTGAAGCTGTAAGAAACTACCGATTTGATGCAACTATGGGAACCGGCTTAACATCCGGTTATGACATGTATAATAAATGGCATGCATACTGTCTGAACGATCTTGAAAAGTCAGCCTTTGCATATCAGAAAAAACTTTTGAGATATTACGGCGAAGATGACACTGTTTTGCCTGATAATTTTGGAGAAAATTTCAGAAAGATTAAAGAGATTATGGACAAATATATCGCAGAAAGCAAAATTAAGCCTATTGAACATTTCAGCGAACCCGGAACATTTGATATTTTGTCGGATATTTCTATCGGCATAAGCGACCCCGGGGGCAGAAAGGCTCTGAAATATTTTCAGGATGTACAAAGCGGAAAAATTGAAGCGGAGAAAGAAAAATTGCTGGAAATGGTTAAGACACTTAAAGATATAGCTGCAAAACTTACGGCTCAGGAACAAAAAGCATATTTAGACAGGATTTATGACTGGCTTAAGGAAGGCAAATTTACCATTCACGACTTTGATTTTGGTTAAGAAGCTGTAGTTGGGGCAAGTATGCCCAACTTATTGATTCTTTAATCAGCTGGATTGCTTCGCTTGCGCTTGCAATGACAGAAAATAAAAACAGCAATCACTACTTAACGAAACATCAACAGAGCGGATTTTGTCTGAGCGAAGCGAAGAATCAAATCATAACGGCTCCTTCGGCTGACGCATCAGGATGACATGGTGACTTTTTACATCATTCTTGAGGCGTTTACGATAGAAGAATTTAATAACTGTTTGTGTATCAAGGGTAATTGAGAATAATAATCCATAAACAAGAGGGGTTGACAAAAGAATTTGTTTATAATATTGTTAGTCTTGCCTAACAATTTAGATGAGATTATTGCATGAAACTCCAAACTATTGCCAAATACATTGACCAGCCCGCAGTTATATCAAAACTGCACTCTGCCATGCCTTCAGCACTTGCCGTTACAGGTGCAGGCGTGTGGGGATATGAAACTTTTCACCGCCGGCACAACCGTCATTCCGGCAGCAACCGCTCTGACCATCACAAACATCATAACAGAGAACAAAAAGCATTCAAAAATGCTATCACAATTGCAAGTGCCGCAGGTTCCGCTTATATAGGCGCAAAAGGCTTGAAAATAGGCGGTAAAACATTGTTTAAAGGATTAATTGACAGCCCGAAACTTCAAGAAGTTCTGCAAAATCAAACAAAAGCCATAGACAAATTTTTATCCGCCAGAACAACAGATGACAAAACTCTAATCTCAACTCTGGAAAACTCTAAAAACCGGCCTTTTACACTCAAAGCAATTGAAACAATCACAGAGCGCCTGCCAAAAGATAAAATCTCCAAAGAATTTTTGTCTGAAATTCTCCCCGAACCCGAAAACTTAAACTCAAAAGAAATTTTTCAGGAAATAAAACGGCTTTCTCTTATCGGGCTTATACCTGTAGCAGGCGGGGTTGCCGGCGGAATAGGGGCAGATGTCATAACAAGCACGCAAAGCAGGAAAAAGACCGCAAACAAAGTGAAAGAAGGAGTTTACCAGTATCTTGCAAACATTTTTCTCTGCAACGTCGGCGCAGGAGCGGCGCTTTTTGCAAGCGAACAAATGGTTAAAGCCAAATTAATCAACCCTCTGACACCGCTTAAAAAACTCGGTGTTATTTTTGCGGGCATAACCGCCACAGGTATCGTCGGCGGCAGTATAATCGCAAATTACATATCTAAAAAATGCGTGGATCCTCTCTTCGGGAAAAAACACTGCAAAAATGAAGGGATTTACAGCGAACGAAAACCCGAACCCTTGGACATTGCGCTTCATGCTGACGACATTGCAACAGCAGGAATTCTCTCGGGCTTCAGGTGGATAGAGCCGGCTCTTCCTGTAATGTATTTTATTTCCGGCTACCGTGCAGGCATAGGCTATCGTAACAATTCTAAAAATAAATAGCAAAAAATACATTTTTGATGTTTAATATTTGCGTACCCCGATTTTAAAACCCTTAAGGAGAAGAATATGCAAATACAAGCAATCAATACAAATACCCCGAACTTTCAGGCAAACCGTATAAGAACAGCTGTAAGATTCGTAAAAGCCAACAACAGACCCGATACCTCTATTGATATATATTCAATCAACAGTTCTGACAGGGATTTAATTAATAAACTTCTTATGAAAGTCGATCTTAAAAACAGAACCGATTCCTTCGGGCTGAAAGAAAAAGAAAATGTGAACGACACAATCCGCAATGTTTTGAATAAAGCACTTAAACTAAACGAAAAATCATCAGACGGTGTATACATGGCAGTAAAAAACGGCAAACACGTTACAGGATTTTTGGACTTTACAAACGGAGGTATTCCTTTATTAAAGAATCTTGTTGTATGGCGCGGAAACAAAGAAAATGACATCCGTATGAATTTGTTTATGCAGTTTTTGAAAGGTGTCGGACAAAAGGAACAAACAGGTGTTACAGCTTATGCAGAAACCGGAACTAAAGGCGGCAAATGGCTTTTAGAACAAGGTTTTACTCTTCCGCCGCAGAACCGGTTTGCCAGACAAAGATTTGTTATGCCGCAGGACGAGCTTAAATCAAATCTGGACAAATTTGAAAAACATATTGAAAACGACCCGGAAACCACAGTTAGTGACAAAATTCAAAAAGATGTTCAATTGACCAATCTTGATTTATAAATTAATATCTATATAGGGAGGTTTAACCGGTGTCAGGAATTTTGAACATACAGATTAATCCCGTTTTAGGGGACAAACAAAAGAACCTTGAAACAGCAAGAGAATACATTAAAAAATATTCTGTTCAAAATCCTGATCTTGTTGTGCTTCCGGAATTTTTCAGCACCGGTGTTGATCATGACACAATGATAAATAAGCCGGAAGACGAAAATGGAGGAATTGTTGTTGAATATTTGTCTAAAGCCGCAAAAGAATTCAACACAAACATTGTCTGCGGAAGCGTAATCGAAAAAGACGGCGGCAATCTTTACAATACATCATTTGTCGTTGACAGAGCAGGAAAAGTTATCGGAAAATACAGAAAACTTCATTTGTTTCAATTTTTCGGCGGGAATGAAAACAGCTACACAACCCCCGGAAACCTTCCTCCTCTTGTAGTTGAACTTGATTTTGCAAGAGTCGGTGTCAGCATTTGTTTTGATATAAAATACCCGATGCTATACAAAACCCTGATAAGAATGGGGGCTGAAATAATAGTTTCTCCCAGCGCATGGATAAAATTAAAATCGCTTTCTGCAAAAGAAAAAGAAAACGCTGCACTCTGCTGGAAAAGTTTAAACATAGCACGGGCCTCCGAAAGTCTTGTTTATTTTGTCACGTCAAATCTTGCCGGAAACATAAACTCCTCGCTTTATTCCGTAGGAAATTCAATGATTACAAACCCGCTCGGAGTTGTTGAATCTATGCAGGGAAATGAAGAAAGCGCCGATTTTAAAGAAATTGACCTGAAACTTGTCAGAGAACTCAAACACTCCGTTCCGGTAGCTTTTATTGATTAAAATTATCTTCCTGCTTGAAGTATTCTTCAATATACGCTTTTGGATTGCGCAGAATAAACTCTACGTCCTCCGGATCCTGAATGTATCTGTAAACAATTTCTTTGTCTGAATTTTCTTTTTCAATAATCAGATGCCCGTAGTTTGCAAATCTTCCGACAAAACTTCTTCTTATTCTGACTAAGTGAATTTTATTTAACGGAACACAAATATCTTCAATATTAAATACACCCTGTCTTATATGCAGGCTCTGTGTTGTAATAACGCTTCTGTCCGAAAAATATCTTAAAACAGGATAAACAATCGGCATTAATACAATAAGCGCAATTATAAACCCTAAAAGGCTCGGAATATTTACGTAAAAAATCCAGAAATATGCAATGAATATCGGAGAAAACACACACGGCCAGAAAAGAGCCATATAATGTTTCTTTATCTCATAAACCACTATTTCTTCGTCTTCATTCACCTGAATAACATCTTGTCTTACGGCTTCAGGTTCGGCCTGAGTTTTAACTTCCCTGTAATCTCCGAAAATTTGTCTTTCTACAGGAGTATTTTCGTTATAAATAGCGGACTGTTCCGCATAATTCTCGACTCTGCCATCCCGCAGATCATATCCGCAAAACTTGCAAAAATTATCAATGTCATTTACTTTTTTCCCGCAGTGTGGACAGAACATATCAATAATCCTTTTTTTCAAAATTATTTTATCATATAATATAACTACGGTCAATCAGGACAACAAAAAGGCAGAAATTATGACAGTGCAAACCATAACAAAAGAAAAATTGATGGAATTATATAACAAAGATTTAGACGAGCTTCTTGCAATTTCGAAAAAATATATGAAGGACGGGATTGAATTTTGTTCACTGGTGAATGCAAGAAACGGCAAATGTTCCCAGAATTGCAAATACTGCGCCCAGAGTTCGCATTACAACACAGACATTGAAAGCTACCCTCTGATTAAACCTGATGAAGTAAGAAAAGCGGTTCTTGAGGCAAAAGAGCATCATGTAAGCCGTTTTGCGGTTGTAACATCCGGCAAATCTCCGGACGAAAGTGATGTTGACGGAATTATTGATTTGATAAAAGAAATAAATAAAGTTGACGGGATAAAAAGCTGTGCCTCTATCGGCATTTTGACTGAAGAACAGGCCAAAAAACTTGCCAAGAGCGGACTAGTCCGTTTTCATCACAATATAAACACAAGCAGTTCATACTATGGCGAAGTCTGCACAACCCACAGCTGGCAGGATAGGCTGAACACCTGCAAACTTGTCAAAAAATACGGGATGGAACTTTGCTGCGGAGTCATTCTCGGCATGGGAGAAAGCGTTGAACAAAGGGTTGAAATGGCTTTGGAACTCAGCGAAATTCATCCTGACTCAATCCCGATTAATATTTTAATGCCGATTAAAAACACTCCGTTTGAAAATTATTTCGACAAAATTGATGAAGAAAATATCCTCAGAACTCTTGCAATATTCAAAATAGCAAATCCGGATTCAATTTTACGTTTTTGCGGCGGCAGAATGAGATTGAGCGAAGAAAATCAGATAAAAGCTTTAGAATCATGCGTAGAAGGGATTTTGACAGGCAACTACCTTACAACAACCGGAAAGTCTCCTGAAGAAGATTTGAAACTTGCAAGATCTTTGAATAAAAAAATAACGCAATTATCCCTTGACACAGAACAGTTGTGGAATTTTTCACCTGATGGCAAAGCCCAACCTACTTAAGCATTTTTTTGTACTGTTTTAAAAAATCAGTGTTTTGTCTGCTGTAATCTCTTATGAAATCAGAAAATTTGACAAAATTTGTGAAAAAGTTTTCGCTTACAATATGTTCCATACGGCAGGCATTGTCAGTGGCTTCCTCTTTTGAAAGCCCCAGAACATTCTCGAAAAAATCCCTCAGGTTTTCGTGTTTTTCGTGAATGTTTTTTGCAAAATCTTCGCCCTCTTTTGTCAGGGTTATTTTTGAATAAGGTTCATAGTTTATCAGTTTTTTGGCGGATAAAGTATTCAGGGCGCCTGTGACAGAGGCTTTTTTAACATTCAGGGCATTTGAAATTTCAGTAACTTTTGCATAGCCGTTTTTTACAACTTGATTGTAGATTTCTTCCAGATAATCTTCCTGGCTTCGTGAAAGTTTTTCTGTCATATTTCCGCCTTTCTGATTTGAACCTAAGATGAACTTTTATTATAAAGTATTTTTCAAATTTAATCAATCTTTTTGGGACAAAGCTTTTTTATTTTGTTTTTCAACCAGTTTTAAGAATTGTTTGTATCCTTCTCCCCAGTATGCCATTGCATCAAGGACTGAGGCAAGGCTGTATCCGACATCGGTCAGGGTGTAGTCGACTCTTGGCGGAACTTCGTTAAAAAATTTGCGTGTAACAAGTCCGTCTTCTTCCATCTGTCTTAAATTTGTGGTCAAAACTTTCTGCGAGATTCCGCTGACTGATTTCTTAAGCTCTCCAAAGCGCATTGTACCGGCAAGAAGTTCCCTCAAAATGATTATTTTCCATTTCTTTCCTATCATTTTCAAAGTGGTTTCCACAGGACATTTAGGCAGGTCTTTTAAAAGCATAATGCGGGTTTTCCTTTAGTTACAAAAATATACTGTTACGTATATTACTGTACTACGGATATAAAAACTTGTCCAGAAGTTTAAGGTTTCTTTTTAAACAGATTTTTGAAGAACCCGCTCACTTTAGTTCCGATAGATTTTATAAATGCAGGAGTTTTGCGGAGTTTGGAGATGCCCCAGATTGCTCCGGTTACGGCAAGTGCACCGAGAAGTACTTTTTTCCAGAAAGGTGTTTTTACAATTGATTCAGGGCTTTTTCTTTTGAATTCGTCCTGAGCGGGCGGCTGGATTGCAAGGGGCGGGATATTGTAAATCGGACAATTCGGGCTTCCGACAAATCTTGCCGGTGCTCCTGTTACAAAAGCTGCGCCGTCAAAATCTATGATTCCGGCATCCGCCAGCATATCTACACTTGTAACCCAATTTGAATTTAGCATAATACTACCTGAATTATAACCTTATTTATATAAAGTATTTTTTCTCCCAAAAATTGCCTGCCGGAATAATTTTTTATTAATTTATATTAAATTCTATATTTTACTTTTATATCAGACATACCCTATCTGTTTTTTATGCTACAATTTTTTTAAAGAAATTAAGAGTAAAAGAGGGAATTCTATTATATGGAAAAGTTTTATTTAACAACGGCGATAGACTATGTGAACGGAGCTCCGCACATAGGACATGCTTATGAAAAGATTTTGACCGATATTATTGCAAGACACTATTCTCAAAGATGTGAGGATGTGTTTTTCCTGACAGGTACTGACGAGCACGGTATCAAGATTCAGAAAACCGCTGCCAGCAAAGGAATTACACCGAAAGAACTCTGCGATATCAACGCTCAATCGTTTAAAGATGCGTGGAAAGCCCTTGATAT
>CALUTA010000066.1 GCA_944323585.1 Candidatus Gastranaerophilales bacterium | reverse complement strand
TTAAGCGAGTTCAGAAAATCCAGAAAATCTATCTGCACTTCGGGGTTGATTATTGCATTTTTTAGAAGAAGTTTTGTGTCACTGTCAAGCAGGTCATCTTCATTTTCGATAAATTTACCGTATTCCTCATATGACCAGTTTGAGTCAATGTCACGTAAAAAGTTCAGGACTACAATTTTGGTTTCGTTTGAAACCATTGTGTTTTTCAGCATTGCCCAGAGGTGTGCGCTTAATTCGTCTTTCGGAGCATATCTTTCCAGCAATATTCTAAGTATATATTCATTTTTTGAATTTGCATTGTTTAATTCTTTGTATAAAATCTTAACAATTGTTTTTTTATCGCTTTGTGCATCAAGAGCTTCAACATTAAGATTTTTTAGTGTTGCAAGATCTGTTATACTGCTGAATCTTTCAATAATATCCAGAATCAGAGTTTTTAATTCAAAAGGGTTAAGCTGTTTAAAAATTTCTGTCATCTTTTGGCTTTCCCCCAGAAGGCATCCAGAATTTTTTGTGCATCAGCAGACGGCATCCTGTCGTTTAATATCAGGTATTGTACGGCAATCATTGCGCATTCCGAACAAATATTAACCCCGGGACCTTTAACCATTTTTAGAACCTGAGTGTTCGGTCGGCCGCAAAAACTGCAATATACCGGTTCAAAATTCTGATCCTCATCTTTTGTCGTGCTGTCGCCCTTTGCTGACGAGTGATCACGTTTTTCTCCTAACCTGATTACTTTATCTTCGGACATTTTGTTCTCCTGTGTTTGCGCCATCCAATTCTTATTTTTATCTTTTTTGTCGAATTTAAAAATAGTTTACATGGACGGTTATTTTTTTATATATTAATTGTAACTTAAATTTATAAAATTTGCCAAATTTTTATGCTTATTTTATAATTCATTTACAACAATTAATATAAGAGGATGATGAGTATATGAAAAAAGCACTGCTGCTTGTAAGTATATTATTTATTTCAGTTGTTTCCACAGCTTGTATTAATAAATTTGCAGTTCAGGAACTTAACAATAAAGCAAAAGGCTATATTGAACAAGGCGACTACGAGAATGCAATTGAGCGTTTAAAATCAAGTGTTGACCTTGATGATACTGTTTTTGAAACTCATTACAATCTGGCCGTTGCATATACGCAGGCTGAAGATTATCAAAATGCCATAGATTCCTACCGTAAAGCTATTTCGCTTAATCCTGATTTTGCTGATGCTTATTATTCTCTTGCTGTTGCGGAAGAAGATTATTCAATAGATCTTGCTAAAGGTATTTTGACTCTTGATGAGAGCGGAAAACCTGTTAAGGTCGATGAAGAAACTCTTGCAAAGCAGGAAAAGATTAATCTTTCTGAGCCGGTGCAAAAAATGGTAAATGAGCTTCTTGCTGATGCCGTAAATAATTATAATCTATATCTCGAAAAGGCTTCTAATGTTCAGGATGGCGACGAAGTCCGGGAAAAAATCCAGAAACTTATTGAAGAACAGCAGAAGCAGCAAAATGCTAAAGGTTAGAAAAATATGATTTTACAGTCGCACGGTGATGTCGCTTTTTCTTTATTCGGTTTTCCTGTGTATTTTTATGGTGTAATTCTTGCTTTTGCCTGTTTTATTGCTGTTTTTGTTGCAAAAGTTTTATATAACAAAATTTATAATGACGGAAAGTCTGAGTTTATTTGGGAGGTTTCTCCTTTTGTTGTTATTCTTGGAATTATTGGTGCAAGGCTTTATTATTGCCTTGTGAATTTGGATTATTATTTGTTTCATCCGTTAGAAGTTCTAAATTTCAGAGAAGGCGGACTGTCCATTCACGGCGGGATAATTGCCGGAATAATCGGTCTTTATATTGCATCTAAAAAATATAATCTTTCTTTTTTAAGACTTTTAGATGTGTTTTCGGCAGGCACAGTATTGGCTCAATCTGTCGGAAGATGGGGAAATTTTTTTAATAATGAGGCCTTTGGGCTTCCGTATAACGGTTTTTTAAAGCTCTATATCCCTCCGGCTTTCAGGCCAGCAGGATTTGAATCTTTTTCGTATTATCATCCTGCTTTTTTGTATGAAAGTGCGGCTGATTTTTTGATTTTTCTTGCGCTAATTTTTGTTTTAAAAAATTTCGGCGTAAAAATTGAGGGGCTTACATTATGTGTATATTTGATGCTCTATTCTGTTGTCAGATTCTTTATTGAAGGCATAAGGCTTGACAGTGCTTTGAATATAGGAAATCTTCATATTGCGCAGATTATTTCTGCCGGAATTTTTGTTTTTGCTTTTGCAGGCTTTATTTATCTGCTTTTAAAAGCTCATTCCTTAAAAGCAGATTGATTTTATTTTGTTTTGGTGGTTATATTTTCTTATGAAATACGCAAAACACCCCGTATGGTGGCTTAATCAGGCTCACCTTGTTAATGATATATACACAGGTATGCTCAATCCTATTATGCCGTTTATTGCGGGTAAATTAGGAATTTCAATGGCCTTTGCTACAGTCATTATGAGTCTGTCTCATATATTTTCATCTCTTTTGCAGCCATTATTCGGCTTTTTTGCTGATAATATGGTCAGACGTGTTTTTATTTTCTGGGGGCTGATTTTTACTTCCATTTTTATTTCCCTTGCACCTGCTTCGCATGATGTTTACATACTTATTTTGTGCATAATTCTGGGTAGCCTCGGATCAAGCTTTTATCATCCGCAGGCGCTCGGGCTTGTGGTCAAGTTTGCGCAAAATGATGCGGCAAAGGTTATGGGTATTTTTATTGCAATGGGTTCAATCGGATTCTCTTTCGGACCTTTGTTGTCTGCTTATGTTGCGCAGTACTGGGGGCTTTCGAAAATGCCTTTTCTTTGTGTGCCTGGAATTTTGACAGCTTTTATGATGTTCTGGCTTGTACCCAAAATATCAGGTTTTGAGGCTAAAAAATCAGATATTAAGTTCAATGATGCCTTCAGAGATATTCTAAAAAATAAAAAGCTTCGGATTTTAATTACAATAGCAATTTTAAAAACTTTGATAACTACATCATGTTCAATTCTATTACCGTTTTTGTGGAAAAGCATGGGGTATAAACCTTTTTATATCGGATGTATCCTGTTCGGTTTTATATTTGCAGGCGGGCTCGGTTCCGCATTCAGCAGAGCATTTGAAAAAAGAGCAGGTACCGCTAATATCTTTTATACATCAATGATTTCAACATTGCCTTTAATGATTATTTTTTCTTTTACATATAAACATTTTCCGCATATATCAGAGATTATCTTTATTCTTGTAGGCTTTATAACAATGCTGGCCCAGCCGGTTACAATGGTTATGGCGCAGAGTGTTTTGCCGCAGTATAAAAGTATTATAGGCGGATTTATAAACGGCTTTTCGTGGGGTGTTGTTGCCATTTTTATGTCGGCAATAGGATTTGTGGCACAGGCAAAAGGTATTATGCCCGTACTTGTTACAGTGTCAATCATTCCGGTCATTTTCTCCAGTTTGGTTAAATACCTTTTTGAAGACAAAAAGACAGAACAAATTTAGTATATGACAATTTTTTTAACCCCAATGTTCTTTAAAACTGCTTATTGTTACCGAAAATATCCAACCTATGCAAGAACGGAAAATCTTTTAACATCTTCAGCCTGATGTTTTTTAGCCATTTTTTCCTGAAGGCTGGCAAGTTTGTATAACAGACTGTTTGATGCCAAATCAAGACTGAGTTTTTTATCCATTTCATGCAACATGGTAAGATTATTTTCACCGCCGAAAGCGTGGTGAGAAAGAGCATTATTCATTTGATTGTAAGTTTGTATTATGCCAAATGCCGCATTATTCATGCTTTGAGCTGCATTAAATCTGGCTATTGATGAAACTAGCATTTACCCTCACTAACCTGGGTTTATAAACGACTACCCAAAACCATGTCTTACTTATTTATTTTAAAATAATTTGTTTATTTTTGCAAGTACTAAAACAGGTTATTTTTATATTAAGTTTTGTAACAGTTTTCGCAAACTTTGAAATTCAATATTTTCTATATACTTTATATATATACAAGAGAGCAGCATAAATAAAACGAGAGATATTAAGAGAGAACGTAAAGAAAAGAAAAGTGATTATCCGTTAAATAAATAAGAGAGATGTTTATTCCTTCCTTCCTAAAAAAAGTATAGCCCCTTAAAAGGGGCTTTTTTTTGCTTTAATTGTCGCTATTAAACAAAAAAAACTCCCGCATCACAGCAGGAGTCTTTTTTATTGCATTTTTATAATTAATCAGCAGAGCCGATTTTGTGAATTTTGATGAAGTTTGTGCCGCCTACAAGCAGTTCAGGAACGGATCCTGAAAATATTACAGTATCTCCTGCTTTAAGTCCAAGAGTTTTGATCATAAATTTGTCTGCCTGCTGGAGTGCCGCTCTGTCTATTTTACCGTCAAAGTCAGTCACAACCGGGAATACACCTCTGTATAATTTAAGATCACGGCAAACATTTTTCTTTGGACAGCAAGCATAAATCGGAACGCTTAATCTGCCTTCTGACAAAAATTGAGCTGTAAATCCGCTGCCTGTAAGGGCGACAACAGCTTTAATGTCCATTTTCTTTGACATATCAGCGATTGACATTCCGATAGCCATAGCCTGACTGTCTTTTTCTTCTTCAATCATTTTGCGCGGAAATTTGTTTTTACGCATAAACGGTGAATTTTCAACGGTGTCTGAAATCTTTTTCATCATTGCAACGGCTTCTACAGGATATGCACCTGCTGCTGTTTCGCCTGAAAGCATAATCGCATCAGTTCCGTCAAGAATTGCGTTTGCAACATCGCTGGTTTCTGCTCTAGTAGGTATGGGGTTTTCAATCATGCTTTCAAGCATCTGTGTTGCAACTATTACAACTTTACGTTTGATATTTGCTTTTCTGATTATTGTTTTTTGTACTATAGGCACTTTCTCAGTTGAAATTTCGATACCTAAATCTCCTCTTGCAACCATTATACCGTCTGAAACTTCAATAATTTTGTCGATGTTTTCAACGGCCTGCGGTTTTTCGATTTTGGAGATGATTTTGATATCGGTGTTGTTGTAAGATTTCAAAAGTTCACGTAATTGAACTACATCATCAGCGTGTCTTACAAATGAAAGTCCGAGGTAGTCAATTCCGTTTTCTGCTGCAAATTTAACAAATTTAATATCTCTTTCTGTTAAGACATCAATGCTTCCTGTTGAGCCCGGAATATTAATACCTTTTCTTTGCTTTAGAAGTCCGTCAGTTAAGACTTTGGCAAAAATAATGTCATCTTCAACTTTTTGAACTTCAAGTTGAATTTTTCCGTCGTCAATAAGAATCATTTCGCCGGAGTGTACATCTTTTGCCATGCCTTTGTAATCGACCGGGATAATATCTCCTGTCATTTCGGCCTGATGTCTGAATTTAAGGATTTCGCCTTTTTTAAGTTCTATTGAGTTTTCAAGGCAGCCTATTCTTATTTTCGGGCCCTGAAGGTCTAATAATACAGGAATTAATGTTCCTTCTTCTGTTTCTACTTCTCTTATAAACTTCAGGTTTTGTTTGTGCATCTCAACATCACCATGCGATGAGTTAAGTCTGAACATTGTAACACCTGTTTTATAAAGAGTTCTGATCATTTCTTTAGTGTTTGTGGCGGGGCCTAATGTTGCCACAATCTTTGTCATGTTAAAGTTGTCCATACTTTTCCTCTCTCGGATTTACCGCTATTTATATATGTTCTCTATATTTATAACTATCAATAATTATTTTTAATTTGACACTTTACAAAAAAGTGAATTTTATTTATAATTCATATATTATCATAAAAAAAAATCTTGTTGTAGTAAAGATGAGGAATTGAGATTTATGAAAAACTTTTTTGCAACTTTTATGGCAATCTGCTTAACTGCGTTTATTGCCATTCCAGCATTCGCTTCAACAAAAATTAACGATGTAAGCGAAGGCTATTGGGCTCAAAAAGAAATCTTGGATGTCGTTTCTAATGACATCATGACTCTTGATGAGGACAACAATTTTAATCCTGAAAAGGATGTTCCGAGAATTTGTTTTGTGAAATCTTTACTTAAATTGTTATCTAATGACAATTTGAATGTTTCTATTTCAAATTCTTTTTCTGATGTAGCTGCAGATGACGAAAATTATGATGATATTTTACGTTCACAGCAATTAGGTCTTGTTTACGGCTATCCGGACGGAACTTTCAAAGCTTCCAAGTTAATGACAAGATCCGAAACTCAGTCTGTAATCAGCCATATTACTCAGGATAAAGTTTCTGACACATCAGCTTTAACTTCATACTCTGATTACAAAAAAATTCCTGCATGGGCTAAACAGGTTTATGCAAAAACACTTGAATACGGTATTTACGTAAACTATCCGAACGAAAATGAACTTCGCCCGAATGATAACCTTACAAGAGCTGAAGCTGCAGTTCTTCTTTCAAGATTGAAAGCTAAACTTGCTCTTGTTAAAAAAGAGTACAAAGGTGAAGCTGTTGAACATTTGAAGGTTAAAAGAAACGCTCCTAACAATGAAGTTTATGTTCTTGACAGAGCTAACGTAATCAAGGAAGGCAACGTTTTGGAAGTTTCTTTCACTGATAAATTCAAATCAGAAGCTGCTTCTGCAGGTCAGGCTGTTTACTTTGTAAATGAAGAACCTATTTACACAGAAGAAGGTACTTTGATTGTTCCTGCAAATTCTAAATTCAACGGTTCTGTTGTTGCTATTGAAAACGAAAAATGGTTCAACAAAAACGCAAGAGTATATGTTCAGTTGTCTGAAATTGTTACTCCGGACGGAACAAGAACTTCTTTGAATGCAAAACCGTTCTACAAAAACTATGCATTAAAAGAAGGCCCCTGGATGACAGCAGGCAAATTGTTACTTTACACAGCAGGCGGTGCAGCAATTGGTACCGGTGCCGGTGTTGGTTTCTCATTCATTCCAAACCCTGCTAAAGTAGGTACCGGTGTTGCAATCGGTACTCCTGTAGGTGCAGGTGTTGGTTTGGTTACCGGCCTTGTAACAAAAGGTCTTAAATACCACGCTAAAGCTGGTGAAGAAATCTATATTATCTTGCTCGAAGATGCTTCTGTTGCAAAACAGGCATTGTAATCAGATAAATAACTTTTTAAAAGACCGGTCACAAAGACCGGTCTTTTTTAATGCTCAAATTACTTCTTTTGTGCTAATCCTTATTGGTAGCAGCATTGCTCTCACGGGTATCGTAATTTTTCTGCAAAACTTTAAAATAAAAGTGTGGATATGATTTTATCCGTAAATTAATAGGAGTATATGTATGAAAAGATTATTTATGATGCTGGCTTTATTCGGTTTGTTTCTAATTCCGGCGCAGAGCGCAAATGCGTGGTCTGTAAGCCAGTTAAATCCTCTCCCGTATATTGGAATCGGTCACAACTCAAGTTCATTCAGTTTAAACCCGTTTACAGGTTTCAAAAATTGTAATCCTTGTAAAGTCAGAAAGGCAGAATGCGATCCTTGCAGGGCAAAGGTAATTGTGCCGTCTTGCGACAGATGTGTCAAGGCATTTCCTGATCAGCAGTGTCCGTGTAATCGTATTATGTACAATTATGGTTACTAGTTGAATTAGCTTGAGGTGCGCCTTTTTAGTTGTATGAGGCGCTTAAAAAAAGAGAAATTCCATAATTTGTGCGGAATTTCTCTTTTTCTATATTTTATTATTTTAATAAACAATATCTTGCAGGGTTTTGAATATTTTATCTGTAATTTGTCTGATATATTCCTGACTGACCATTCCGTTTATTACAGCATCCGAAATCTGATATGCCGGACGTATAAATTCCTGTGCGGTTTTATTAACGTC
>CALUTA010000065.1 GCA_944323585.1 Candidatus Gastranaerophilales bacterium | reverse complement strand
TGTCGGCACAAGAAAGTACCATATGCCATACAATAAAAGAAAAGAATGAATATAATACAGATAAAATATCTTATGTATAACAAAAACGCCTTGCATTTCTGCAAAGCGTTTTTGAATATGTTTGTAAAAGATTAACGTTTTGAGAATTGGAAACGTTTTCTTGCGCGTTTGCGTCCGTATTTCTTACGTTCTTTAACACGCGGGTCACGGGTTAAAAGTCCTTCCAAACGAAGTACATTTCTGTATTCTTCGTTTGATTTAACCAGTGCTCTTGCTATACCGTGTCTGATTGCTCCGCATTGTGCTACGATTCCGCCGCCTAATGCTTTGACTTTTACATCATATTTTTCCTGATTGTCTGTCAAAACAAGCGGTCTGTAAACTAACATTTCAACGGCAGGTCTGTTGCCGATATAGTTTTTTAATGTTTTTCCGTTAACAAATATTCTGCCTTTGCCTTTGACCAATTTTACCACTGCGATAGAGGTTTTTCTGCGGCCTGTTGCCATAATTTCTTCTGCCATTATTTAGCCTCCTTTTCCAGTACAATCGGTTTTTGTGCAGCATGCGGATGTTCGCTTCCTGCATAAATTTTTAACTTGGTTAACTGCTGTGCGCCAAGTGTGTTGTGCGGAAGCATGCCTTTAACAGCTTTTTCCAATGCTAATGTACCGTCTTTTTCCATTAATTCTTTAAAGCTTGCGCTTTTCAATCCGCCCGGATAGCCGGTGTGGTGATAATAAATTTTATCTGTTTCTTTTTTACCTGTTACACGAACTTTGTCTGCGTTGATTACAACTACGAAATCGCCTGTATCAACATTAGGTGTGTATTCAGGCTTATTTTTGCCTCTCAAAATGTCAGCGATTCTGCTTGCTAAACGGCCCAATACTTCGCCTTCAGCATCAATCAGATACCACTTTCTTTCAACTTCAAGAGGTTTTGCTGAATATGTCTTCATGCTAATGTCTCCATTTATTACTTTTTAGTATTGTACTTCTAATAATGTCAATCCATACGGACTGATTGTTTGACCGGCTTTTCGCCGATCTTTTGCCTCCAAAACATTTTTCATATGCTCTGAAGTCAAATTGTGTCCCTCTATTTCAAGAAGGGTGCCGACTATCGTTCTTACCATATTATATAAAAACCTGTTTCCTATAATATCAATAACAACTCTGTCGTCTTCGAGTTTTTTGCACTCGGCTTTTTCGATAAAACAGACTGTGCTCGGGTTTAGCGTTCCGGAGCTTTTGAAACTGGAGAAATCATGTTCTCCAAGAATGTAATTTAACGATTTTTGCATTCTTTCAAGGTTAATTTCGTATTTTATCCGCATTAAATCTCCGTCAAACGCATCTTTGTTTCGCCTGTTTACAAATTCATAGCGGTAATATCTGCGTTTCGCTGATTTTTGTGCGTGAAAACTTTCATCAACCTCGATTAAATCCCTTATGGAAATGTCTGGAGGCAAGATTTCATTTACGGAGTAGACAAACTTTGAAGCAACAATAGGTTTGTCATATTTGAAATGAAGAACCTGTCCTTTAGCGTTGACACCCTTATCGGTTCGTCCGGAGAAGACTGTCTTAATCGGTCGTTTATTATATTCGGTGACTTTGTCACCTGTCACTGTGCAGATTGCTTTTTCTAAAATCCCTTGTATTGTCGGTTTATTTGCTATCTCTTCGCCGTTTTCAAATTGTATCTGGCTTCCGTGATAGTTTTTACCTATATACCGGACTTTTAAAGCATATTTCATTCCGGCTTACACCAACTGGATTAATGCCATTTCAGAAGCATCACCACGGCGGGGCGGAAGTCTGAATATTCTTGTATATCCGCCTTTTCTGTCAGAATATTGTTTACCGATTATAACAAATAATTTTCTTAACACTGTTTGAGGTGCTAATTTTTTATCTGCAACCGGAGCTTCAAATTCTTCACCGGTTTTCATATCGACAAACTTGCCGGTTTCTTTATTGTAAATGTGTCTTGCTGCCTGGCGGATTGCGTGAAGATCGCCCTTTTTGGCAAGTGTGATAATTTCTTCAGCATACGGTCTCAATGCTTTTGCGCGAGCCATAGTTGTTTTTATTTCACCGTGCACAAAAAGTTCAGTCGCCAATGCACGCAAAAGAGCATCTCTTTGGTCTTTTGCTTTGCCAAGCGTGTGTTTTTTTGTCATGTGTCTCATTGTTCTTTTCCTTTTATTTTAATTTTGTATTAGTTTCTTTTATTTATATTAACCGATTTCTTCTTCAACTTCAGGGTTTGGAGCTAGGTCTAAACCAAAATGGTGAAGTCTTTCGATTACTTCGTCTGAAGATTTTTTACCGAAGTTTTTGATATTTAGCAAATCATGTTCTGATTTTTTCAGAAGTTCTGCCATTGAGTTGATGCTTGCACGTTTCAGGCAGTTGTAAGCTCTTACTGAAAGTTCAAGTTCTTCAATTGTCATTGAAGGAACATTGGAATCTTCTTCTGTTTCTTCTGCTACGCTTACTGTAGGTGCAACAACCGGCTGACCTGTAATTGATGCTATTTGCATAAAGTGATCAATCAATAGGTTTGAAGCCTGGCTCAATGCTGTTGTTACTTCAATTGATCCGTTTGACCAGATTTCAAGGGTCAATTTGTCAAAATCAATTGAATCCCCTACACGGGTGTTTTCAACATTGTAGCTTACACGTTTGATAGGCATAAATGTTGCATCAATCGGCAATACGTCGATTGAAACACCTTTTGAATCTCTGGGAACATCATTTGCTACATATCCTTTACCTGTTTCAACGATTACGTCAGCGTGGAAGCTGCCGCCGTCTGCAACTGTACAAATCAACCAGTCAGGGTTAACTACTTTAACTCCTGCCGGAAGCTGGATGTCGCTTGCTAAAACAGGACCCGGACGATCGATATCTATTCTTAAGTGCTGAGCATCTTTAGAATCGGTTTTTACCACAAGTCCTTTAAGGTTAAGCATTACATCAATAACGTCTTCAAGAACACCCGGAATTGCTGTATATTCGTGTGTGATACCTTCAATTCTTGCTGAAGTTACTGCTGTTCCCTCAAGGCTTGAAAGCAATACACGTCTTAATGAGTTTCCGATAGTTGTTCCAAATCCCTTTTCCAACGGTTCGATTACGAATTTTCCGTATTGTGAACCGTCTGAACTTGTTGTGGTATTAACGCATTTGATTTTTAATTCCATTTTTAATCTCCTAGTTGTTTAATTAACTATTGTGGATTTCTCCGTTTGAATTTTTCTAAATGGTCTGAGCTTTTAGCCCTTGTGGATATTGCGTTTTGGTATGTCGTTTTTAGTGTTTTACGCAAAATCCCTCTACTTAGAATAGTATTCGATTACTAGTTGTTCTTTAATTTCAGGATCTAATTCTTCTCTTTCGGGAATTCTGTCGAATGTAATTTTAAGAGCTTCTTTGTCTATTGTCATCCAAGCCGGTGCACATGCCATATCTATCATTTCAGTTACTGATTTCAGGAAGGCTGCACTTCTTGATTTGATTGTAATTACATCGCCTGCTTTTACTATGTAAGAAGGTATGTCAACTTTTTTGCCGTTAACAAGAACGTGACCGTGATTTACGATTTGTCTTGTTTGTTTACGGGTAATACCAAGACCTGCTCTGTAAAGGATGTTGTCAAGTCTTGATTCTAAAAGCTGTAACAGAATTGTACCGGTTACGCCTTTTCTTCTTGCTGCTTCATGATAGTATTTCGCAAACTGTTTTTCGCTCAAAAGATAAGTAAATCTGATTTTTTGTTTTTCTGCAAGGTGAACTGCATATTCTGAAAGTTTCTTTCTTACAGCACCGTGCTGACCTGAAGCTGTCTGTCTCATTGATGAAGTCAGCTTTCTGTTTGAAATGTCTTTTACTTTTTTATTTCTGAATAATTTGTTTGTTGGTCCTGAGTATCTTGCCATTTTAAAATTTCTCCTTTTGTTGTTGCGGGGCATCTATGGTTTGCGCTTCTGGCTTAAGAGCAAGCCCCCGCGGTTTGTACATTGTGGTTGTTTGTTGGCTGTGCTAGCCGGATTATTGCTTAACGCTTCGCAGTCATTCGCTTAATTTTACTTCGTAAAATTGCCGCTCATTTGCTCCGCGCTATTGCGGGCTGGGTTCGCTTTTAACTTTACTTTTACAAGATTATGTGACTTGTGGTCAAAGCTCACGCGGCGCCCTGCGCAAAATCCGTTATACTCTGCGTTTTTTCGGCGGGCGGCATCCGTTGTGCGGAATCGGAGTTACGTCTTTGATTAACGTAATTTCAAGTCCTGCTGCCTGGATTGCACGGATTGCTGTTTCTCTGCCTGAGCCAGGTCCTTTGATATAGACTTCTACTTTTTTCATACCCTGGTCTATTGATTTTTTCGCAACTAATTCTGCTGCTGACTGTGCTGCAAACGGAGTGCCTTTTCTTGCACCTTTGAAGCCTGTAGCACCTGCTGTTGCCCAAGCAATAGCATTACCCTGTGTATCTGTAGAAGTTACTATTGTATTGTTGAAGGTTGATTGTATGTGTACAACACCCTGCAATACGTTTTTCTTTTCTTTTTTCTTTGTTTTTACTGGTCTTGCCATTTCTTTATCCTTTATCTTTGTTACTTTTTAATTATTTTTTCTTAGCTACTGCGCCGTTTTTCTTGCCGCGGCGGGTTCTTGCGTTTGTTTTGGTTCTTTGTCCTCTTACAGGAAGTTTTCTTTTGTGTCTGAGGCCTCTGTAAGATCCGATTTCCTGAAGACGTTTGATGTGCATTGTTACTTCACGTCTTAAGTCACCTTCGATATGGTAGTTTGCAAGTTCATTACGCAAATTTTTAATATCTTCTTCAGTCAGGTCGTCTGTTCTTAAGTCCGGTGAAATACCTGTTGCTGCAAGAATTTTTGCGCTTCTTGTAGGTCCTATACCGTAAATATAGGTCAATGCTATTATCATTCTTTTGTTACGGGGTAAATCAACCCCTGCTAATCTTGCCATTTTTCTGTTTTCTCCTTTTCTTGTTGTTAGATTTTTTTGTGTATGAGGCTTAAATACTTCCTCACCACCTGCTGATTCTGCCCGCAGGTTCGGCGGTTAGTTTGTTGCTTAAGTCCGTGAGGCTTGATGGCTGTTCACGTCACCGCATGCAAACTCTAACCCTGTCTTTGTTTGTGTTTAGGGTTTTCGCAAATTATTGCGATTCTTCCTTTTCTTTTAATGCATTTGCATTTGTCACACATTGGTTTTACTGATGATCTTACTTTCATTGTTTTGTTCCTTTATATAGTTTTTTGTATCTTTTTTATATTTGTTTGTGCTACTTTAAGCGGAATGTGATGCGACCTCTGCTCAAATCGTAAGGTGTCATTTCTACTTTAACTCTGTCACCCGGGAGAATTCTGATGAAATTCTTGCGGATTTTTCCTGAAATGTGAGCCAGAATTTCGTGGTCATTTTCCAGTTTGACCCGAAACATTGCGTTTGGCATTGATTCTATTATGGTACCTTCGATTTCTATGACGTCTTTTGACATTGTTTCCTCTTTTTCGGCTATATTTTATATGTGCACAATTGTCCCTTTATAAGGGAACATGAATATATTACTTGGAAAATATTTCAATGCAAGTGGTTTTAACTAAGTTTAAGAGCAAAAAAGGGCGGTTCTTTATGATTGTTTTTGTAAGAAAGGCACATATTCACTGTTTTTAGTAAAGTTTGAAAATCTTTTAAACAGCAACTTTTCGCCAAAATTGTAAATTTTTCTTAATAATTTTAATGTGCGTATTTTTAAATAAATAATTGCTTTGTGTCAATTTGCTTCAGCCAGAGTGATGTGAATTTTCTTCAATATCATTATAATATTAACTTTTATTACAAAAATGTTTTTTACTGAAATTTGGCGGGAATATTTTACTTTATATAGTTAAGAGGTGTAAAAACTGATTAAATATATAAGGAGAGTGTAAAATGCCTGATAAGATTAGAAGTATAGATGACCTTGAAGAAGTAAGAGCCGCTGCGGCAGCGCAGGGGGCAAGTGTCACGAATTATAATGAGTGGTATCAGATTATGCAGCAGCTTGAGGAGCTTGGTATTGAATCTACAGGTTCTTATGCCGGTGACAAGGCTAAAATTGAAGAAGTTCAGCAATCGATTGACGATTATATAAGAGAAGCGCAGATTGAGCAGGCGGCAGAAGAAAGACGCAAGGAAACACAGCAGGTTAAAGAAGTGTCGGAAACTGACAGCGAACAAACGGTGAAAGCAAATGTTGCCAACGCTACAAGTTCTCAGTTAATTGCAGATTATATGAAAATTTACCATCTGCTGCCATAGGTGTAAATTCAGACAAAATGTCGGATTAGTAAATCCGACCTACTAAACTTTATGCCGTTTTGTAAATTTGAGTGAAATTTATTCTGCAGTGTGGTAAGGATTATGCCACAAGCCTTTTATCCTTTTTATCGGCCAGAATACTGTCACTGCACGTCCGATAAAACGCTCTCTCGGTAAAAGTCCCCAGTAGCGGCCGTCTTGAGAGTTGCCACGGTTGTCGCCGAGCATAAGGTAGTAGCCTTCGGGAATGTCAAATTCACAGGTTATGGCATCCGAGCATTCCGGATAATCGTAAGGGCTTTTTACGTATGGTTCATTGAGTGCTTTTCCGTTAATATAGACAGTGTATTTGCCTGCTTTGTCCGGTTTAATTTCGACTTTTTCGCCGGGAAGGCCGATGACACGTTTAATATAGGCAATGTCTTTGCAGAAAAAACCTGTCAGTCTTGAAAATACTCTCCAAGGGGTGTTTTTAAGCCTTTCAAACGGCGGGTAAAACACCATGATATCTCCACGTTTCGGGGTTCTGTAAAATCTTGACATCCTTTCAACTATTATTCTGTCGCCTTCTAAAAGTGTAGGATGCATTGACGCGGACGGTATCCAGCGGATTTCTCCTATGAAAAACCTTATTACTATTACCATTACAAGTACAAAAATTATCGTTTCTATTGTTTCTCTTGCAATCGGGTTTAGTGTTTCGTATTTTGCCTTAGCTAAATTGTAAAATTCTTTTATTTTATGCATCATTTAAAAGTTCCAAAAGCTCCCTGAGTGCTGTCTTATATTTGCTGTCTGTCAGTCTGTCTGTTAATCTCAGCATTTTAATTACATAATTATTCAACAAATCTTTAGTTTTTTCAATACCCTCTGCGAGGTTTTCTGTGCTGCCGGAAAAAATTACGGGAGCATTGTAAATTCCGCAAAGTAAATCATTTTGAGAAGGTTTCAGCTGTGTCGGTCCGGTTATGTTTAAAAGGTCGTCCCTGATCTGGAAAGCTGTGCCAAAATTCAGCGCAAATTCTGAGGCTGTCTTAATGTTTTGGCCGCCTGCAAGCTTCATTGCTCCTTCAATTGCTACCCTGAAAAGGCCTGCTGTTTTTTGTTCTGTTTTTTTCAGGTACTGTTCAAGAGTCGGAATTTTGCCGAGGTTAAAATATTGGAAAAATTCCCCTCTGCACATTTCACGGACTGTTTGGGTACATAATGCCGTTATTTCCGGTGCTTCAAGTCTGTTCAGCCTGTCAAGCGCTGATGCCAGCAGGTAATCGCCTGTAAGTATGGCGATTTTGTTATTGAAGCCTTTGTTTATGGTTGTTTGGCCTCTTCTGGTGTCACATTCATCAATAACATCATCATGCAATAATGAGGCATTGTGTATAATTTCGACGGCTGTTTGAAGGTTGTATTGTCTTTCATCCGGCTCAAATTCGTTAGCACGCAGGTACAAAAAAGCCGCAACAGCCCGAATGCGTTTTGATTTTGAAGTTAAGAATCCCGCTAAAGCTTCATTGAGTGCAGGATAAAGGTTAATCTCGGATTTTAATTCTTCTTCAAGCCGTGTCAAATCATCTTTAATGGTTTCTGTAATTTTTTTGTATTTTGCCCCAAAGCTCATAGGTGAATTATAACATGAATGATTTTTTTT
>CALUTA010000064.1 GCA_944323585.1 Candidatus Gastranaerophilales bacterium | reverse complement strand
AATGAGAATCTCCCGTCCTAACCACTAGACGATACCGCTGTAAATTTACATGTATATTTTAATCCTTAAGTATATTAATTGCAAGTATAGTATGAAAGTTCAAAAAAAAAGTTGCCTTTAATAGGCAACATTAAATAAACACGAGGATATTAAGAGAGAGAGTATAAAAAATCTTTTTCTTTAAATTCTTCCTGCTTTCGGAATATTTTATATTTTGTTATTTATCCAATCATAATTTTTAAATCCCTTACATATATATAAAGTGTTTTTTTCTGTTAAAATTGCCTTAAATTATTCTTTTGTTACAAGCTTGTAACAAATCATTTAAATAATCGGCGATTTTAAAAAAATCTTGTCATATACTTGAAAAAATGATATAATTAGTTCAGTAAGAATAGAGAGGAAAATATGTCTGAAAGCAGTTTTGATATTGTTGCATTCTTAGAAAGAGCTGTAGCTATAGGGGCTTCGGATATTCATTTGTCTGTGAATGAGTATCCAGCCATAAGAAAAGATGGTAAAATTATAAAAATTAATATGCCTGTTTTAACGGCAACAGATATTGACGAAGCTTATGGGACATTGCTTCCTGCAAGTATAAACAATACAATGCTCGACAATATATATGATTTGGATTTTGCTTATGAAATAGCTGGGTGTTCACGTTTTCGTGTTAACTTAAGCCGTCAGCTCGGGCGATTTTCTCTTGTTATAAGGACTATTCCTTATGAGATTAAAAGTGTTTCAGAACTTCATCTGCCTCTGGCAATAGAGCAATTTGCAACTCTAAATAACGGTCTTGTATTGATTACAGGTCCGACAGGAAGCGGCAAGTCAACAACAATTGCATCTCTGGTAGATTATATAAATCAAAATTATCCAAAGCATATTATTACAATAGAAGATCCTGTAGAGTTTATTTTTAATAACCGAAAATCCATTGTCACTCAACGTCAAATAGGTATTGATACACCATCATTTCCGGAGGGGGTAAAATATGCATTAAGGCAGGATCCTGATGTTATATTTATCGGTGAAATCAGAGACAGAGAAACTGTTATAAGTGCATTGAAAGCCGCCGAAACAGGTCATCTTGTGTTTGCAACTATACACACAAATGATGCTGTTCAAACTGTAAACAGAATTGTTAATATGTTTGATCCAGCAGACAGGCTTCATATAAGAGGTCAGATTGCGCAGATTTTAAGAGGAACAGTATCTCAAAGGCTGATTCCGCTTCAGGATGGCATGGGGCGCAGACCGGCATGTGAACTTCTTGTTGTTACATCAACTGTTAAAGATTTTATTGAGAAAGACAAACTTGAAGATGTATATGATCTTGTTCGCAAAGGTTCATTCAATAATATGATTACAATGAATATGTCACTTTACAATTTGTTCCATGAAGGCTTTGTCTCGGAAGAAGTTGCACTTGAAAATTCTGATGATAAGAATGAATTAAGCCAGATGTTCAGAGGTGTTTTCAGGGGTACCAGTTCCGGAAAAGACAAAGATTATCAATAATTATGAATAATTTTGTAACAGATGCAATCAATCTGAAATCGTATAATTTAAGCGAATCAGATAAAATTATAGTAATGTATTCAAGAGATAAGGGGCTTATAAGGGGAGTAGCCAAAGGTGTAAAAAAGCCTAAAAGCAAGCTTGGAGCCCGTATGGATCTTCTTGTCGCAAATAAACTTATGCTTTACAAGGGCAAGAATCTCGATACTATCTGCCAGGCAGAAGCCTTGAATACATTTAACCGTATAAGACAGAATATGGATAAAATCTTTTATTCTCTTTATATAAGCGAGGTTGTGGCTAATTTTGGAGTGGAGGACGATCCTTGCTCAAATGAAGTGTTTGATTTGCTTTATAAAGCTTTGGAGTACATTGCTGCTGCTTCTGATAAGGTTGAAATTCTGATAGCTGTTTTAAAGTTTCAGATGAAAATGATGGTTTTATCAGGCTTTGGTGTAGAACTTAATACATGCCTTAAGTGCGGCTGCGAATTAAGGGAAGATAATATGTATTTTTCCTCAACATTAGGCGGGGTAATTTGTAAAGAATGTAATGAATCTTACGGTATTCCGGTTATTATGCACTACAAGCTCAGAGATTTTCTGAAAGAGCTTGAAGCTACTGATTTTGCGCAAAAAAGTGATTTTGAAGAGAAGGCAACAGAAAAAATTTGCAATGTCTGCTTTGAGCTTTTGAAAGGATATATAAATTTGCATTCCCCAAGGAAGTTTCATTCTACAGAAATTTTGCAGGAAATATGTTAGGAGGTTTGTATGTTTAAGAATTTGTCAGATTTTTCAGCCAAGCGCAACGGGTGGAATGCTTTAGGATTTTATATAGTTTATGTTCTTCTGGGTGGGTTGCTGTGCGGTTTAGTCAGTGGTCTCCTGGCTTCTATGTATTGTGTTTATGAACCACAGATATGTTCTGACGGCGGGACAGAAGCAGGTTATAAAATTGGCCAGCTCTGGGGGCCGATAGTCGGTTTTTTGTATACCCTTTTTATGGGCTGTGCGGTTGTATCCGGTAAAAAGTTGTGGAATTCTGCTGTGGCGGTTTTGTTGTATATAGTTTCTGTACTTACAGCATGGCCTTTCGGAGTTATTATAGCGTTTATTTTTGTTGCAATAATTTCAACTTTTGATAATGGCAGTTCTGCAAAAAACGAAAAACAAAAACCGGAAGACAATACTCCTTTTGAATAGACGTCCGGATAATGTGAAATTTTTTCTCCTGTTATAACTTTTAGTAGAAGAGTTACAGGAGATTGAAATGAAAAAAGCTGTTTTATTGTTGATTATTTTGTTATTTGCACCTAGTGTAACTGCTGTTCCCAGAGTTATTAGAACCTCAAGGCCAATCCCTCCGTATAACAGAGGATTAAATCCGTTTATAAGGCCTTCGTACGGTTATTATAGAAGACCTTATAATAATTATTACAGGCATAGTTTTATACGCCCTTATTACGGAAATTCGTTCGGACGTATTTACAACAGAACTTATTATCCGGTTTATTACGGCACAAATACTTACAGTACTTACAGACCTTATGAAGAATATGAAGTTCAGAACAGCACAAGTAATACAGCCAATGTAAGTACAGAAGAAAAGCCTTTGTATGACAAATTCTTCACTATGCGCAGAACTCTTGAGCAGGAAAGTAAATATAATCCGGAACAGGTGCTTAATTACAGGCTTAAAAGTGTTTCAGGCGACAGTATTGTTGAAGTTGCAAACAATGAAAATTATACTAAAGACCCGAGGCTTTCACAGGTGGAAAAAAATATATATGGCAAATCTTTTGAGCATCAAACAATGAATTTAAGACTGAACCGTCTTGAAAAAGAAATGTTTGACAAAACATATCCGGCGTTAACGGAATCTGAGCGGATTGATAATCTGTTTGTAAATTACAATTCCAAAGCTGTATCTTCTGATGATGTTGCAAAGTTGGAAAAACGTGTTTTTAACAGAACTTTTGATGAAAAAGCTTCAGTGGAAAGGATATCAAATTTAGAAGAACGGGTATTTGGTACAATTCAGAGCGGGGATTTGAAGAAAAGGCTTGCAACTCTTGAGCATGCTTTGCTGGCAAAGCAAGGTAAGACCGTTCAGGATGATCCTTATTCAACCTGTTATGGAGATTACGGTTCATCATCAAACAGCGGGTGGCGAAATACCCTGAGCCGTGCGGGACGCTACTTTAGCGGTTACCCAACGGGTGTAACTCCTCCTGTAATACCTTATGCATTCCCGAATTTTGGTCTTAACGGGGGAGGAATCCAGCAGGGATATAGAGATAATTGGGGCGGCTATGCCTACAGCAATACAATGCGGGGTGGCGGAATGGGAGTTCATATTCTTGACTAATTAAAAAAAATCCTTAAATTAATATCATACAAATAGATGTTTGTATCACTTTCTAAATAACGGATAATCAATAAAAGAAAGTGTAAAAAATGCCTTTTAGATACCGACTGCAAAAAGTGCTGGATTTTCGAATCCGAAAAAAAGAAGAACAACTTCTTGTTGTTCAAAAAGCCCAACAGGCAGTATTTATTGCAGAGGAAAATATCCGCAAAAATAACGAAGAAATTCGAGAAACGCAAATAAATATGCGTCAGGCGGATCCAATGATGTATGAAACGTATGACAGGTACCTTATACATCTCTGGGAAAAGGCAGAACAACTTGAACAAATAAGAGCGGAAGTCCAGAAAGTTCTCGATATGGAGAAAGCAAAACTCGTAAAACTGGAGCAGGCCGTAAAAGTTCTTGAAAAACACAAAGAAAAAAGCCGTGAGGCTTATTTAGAAGAAGAGAAAAAAGCCGAGCTTAAAGGCTATTCCGAACTTGGTGTTCAGCGTTTCTTCAGGCAGGAGCAGGAACGACAGGAAGAGGAAGAACTGATGAATCAGTTGAGGCAACTGGAGGGCTAATGAATATAGATACATCAACTCTTACACCAGCAAATGAAAAAAATAATTATATAGCTGCATACCAGAATTCCGTTGCAAAAGGTGATGAGGCTTTCAAGTTTCAGATGGAATCGCTTTCCGGTAAAACAACAACTTCCAAATTAGAAAAAACAGAATCAGACTCCGAAACAGAAGCTGCAAGTGAGGTTAAGCAATCTGATAAAGATGAAACAGAAGATACAAAGGTCACCTCAAAATCTGATGATAACAAAACTTCAAAATCAGAGCAGCAGAAGGATACTCAAATTAAAAATGATGAATCGGAACAAAATCAGTCAAATCAGCAGCAAGGCCAGCAGAACCCTCAAAACCAACAAAATCAGCAATCATCAATGCTTTCAGATGAAATCGCTGAGATGCTTAGAGTAAATACTAAAAACGGAACTGTTAATAATATTCAAAATATAAATTTCAAGACGGGTATAAGCGAGGATGTTTATACGTCAGTTCCTGCAATTGATTACAGCCGTTTTTCAATGTCAGAAGGGGATGCTTTGTTTTTTGCAAACCTTGTAACAAAGACAGATATGTCAATGCAGAGTATAGCCGGCGGATTTCAGAAGTCATTGAATACTGCTAATGTGCAGTCAGTTGAAAAAACAGCAAAGGTTTCAAGCGTTTTGATGGATGCTCTGGTAGACTCAATGAATAACAATAAGTCTTTCAGAATAGATTTTGACAAAGATGTTTCAGTTGTTATGAGGGTAGACAAAGACGGATTGTTAAATGCAAACTTTATTCCCGGCGACAAGGCGGTTGAAGCATATTTAAGAAACAATATCTCATATTTAAGACAGCGTTTTGATGATGAAAATCTGCCATATAACGAACTAACATACAGCAAATATAAACAGCAGGATCAAGACTCGGAAAAACGCAAAGATAAGGAGAAAGATAATGAATGATTCTTATACCACGGCGCTGAATACTCAAAAGTCAACGCAGAATTGGATGGATGTTATCGCTTATAACATGACCAATGTCTATACCCCGGGGTTTAGAGAAGCTCAGGTGAATTTCAAGACGTTTTTGGGCGGTGCGATTGCTGATGATTACGATAAAAAAATGGATCAGGGTAAATCTACTCCCGGTACTTCAAAAGATAACCTCTTTTTAGAAGGCAAAGGTTTTTTCCTGACGAAAACACCTGAAGGAAAAAGTGTTTACACAAGACTCGGCGAGTTTACGTTTGACGGCGAAGGGGTTTACCGTGCAAAAAACGGTAACACTGTTCAAGGTTATATTCTGAATGATAAGGGTGAAATAATGCAAGGCACCAAAACTGTTTCTCAGGATTTGTATGAACAGACAGCGTTGAACGGCGGCGCACTGGATGTCCCTACAACAAGCATAAAACTATGGATAGATCCAAGCAACGGTAAATTCTTAGGCAAATATGACGATTATGAAATTAAAGAGGACGGTACAATTTACGGTAAGGCTGACGGCGGAAAAAGAACAATACCGCTATATAGAATCACAACCCGTAACTTCCACAATTCAGCCGCTCTATATGAAATTAATGAAGGCTATTTTATAGAAACAGAAGAATCCGGCAAGCCGGTTCTCGGTATGGGAGAAATCCGTTCGGGACTTTTAGAAATGTCTAATGCTGATTTCAAAGGTAATATTTCTTATTATCAAATGGCGAAGCTTCAGATGGAAATTTCCAATAAATTAATTTCTACCAACAAAGAATTGCTTGAAGAAGCCCTGAGGCTGGTAGGAAACTAAATCTTTTTGGTTGTAATTCTGCGAATATGGTTTAAACTCCATTTTACAAAGGAACTTTAAAAAAGTTCCTTTTTGCTTGTGTTTCCTTGTAAAATGTTCAGTATTTTAATTATTTCTTCAGATAAATCGCCTTTGTCTTTGATGTTTAGCTTAACAAGGCCCGCAAATTCCGATTTTTTAAACTCGTGCAACCCTCTGTTTTTGAAAATTTCTTCTAAAATTTTAACTTTTGGCAAATCCTGTTTTAAAAATTTAAGATCAATAAGTGAAATATTTTCAAATGCATAATCGAGAGTTCTTGCAACAAGCTGTACCGGCAAAAGATCTTCAAATTCTCCGCTTGTAAGTATATAAACATCATCAATATCTCTTTGTTTTGCCTTAATGGATAAGAGGTTGTCGGAAGCATCTTTATCAAGAAGGACAAAGATTGGTAGTTTAAGACTTTCAGCCAGTTCGTAATAAGTTTTTACAACCTGATTTTTGCCTCCTGCGGAAATTATATGAATGCCGTTTCTGGCAAAGTTAAATCCGTAAATATCCGCAAATACAGGCAGAAGTGTTTCTTCTGTAATTCCTTCGCAAATTATGACTTTTTCAACCGGAAACAGAAGAGATTGGTCTTTTCGTGTCTGTATTATATCGGGCGAATTTTCAAGAGCCTCAAGCCATTTGAGGTTTTTGACTTCATCACCGGAAAAGAGTTTTGTTATTCCTTTGTAGTTAATCTTATTTTGCAAAAGTTTTTTAGTTTGTTGGGATAGTTCAAAAACTGAGTTTTCATAGTCATAAAGCCGTTGATTTATAATGAAGTCGCCGTCAGAGCGGATATCCAATGCCTCAAGCGAGAAATTAATGATAGTCTCTGCCATAGATTTAATCTGTTGATAATCGGTTTCATCAAGCTGTTGTTTTTTGAATTTAGGTGTTATGAGATTTCCTGTTATTATTTCTTTAAAAACTCTAAGATACTTAACTTCAGTATTTTTGAATCTAGTAAGTCTGTCTGCTGAAATAAGTAATTGTTCTTTAGTTAGCGGTTTTATTTTAATCTTTTCCAATCGTTCCTTCTTTACATTTATTTACTTTATGCATTTTTATAGCAATTTTTTTGCGTTATTGTTGTTTATATAAATAAGTGGAGTTAAATTGTAGTGTATCCCGTAGGTGTAAATTCAATATATTATAATTATAACACAAGCCTGAATTCGCAGGCGGAAAAAGTTTCTGCGGCTTCAAATCCTTCAGTTTCGACAGTAAGCGGTTATGTTACGAATCCAATGTTTAATGACAGAATTCCTTTTAATCCGTCATTTGCATCTTCTAAATTAAGAACACGTATGAACAGTCAGGAAGAAAAAAACAAATATAATACAATTTTGACAAAGCTTGACCGTGCATCAAAAAAGAAAATGAAAGATCTTTTGAAAAACGGAGTGCTTTTAAATGCAAATTCAAATGACAACTCAACAGTTCTTGATAATCTTTATAATATAGCTATAAAAGAACGAGCACAGGGGCTTTCCAGAGAAGGCATCCTGAAAGACACTATTGATACTCTTGCCGATCCGCACATAATAACCCAGCAATTCGGTGATATTCCGGAAAATCAAAAAGCTTCAATTATGGATTTATACATGAAAGAACAGCAGTTTGATAAAAACAATATTGTCCAGCGGTCAATTGCTGAGCATGATATAAATGTTGAGCATTCCGGCACCTGTGTTGCTTCAAGTATAGAGTTTAATCTGGCTTCAAAGTTTCCGGCAGAATTTGCAAGATTTGCCGAAGGGCTTACTTCACCTGCA